>NZ_VIKY01000161.1:0-13420 GCF_009711925.1 Dolichospermum sp. UHCC 0352
TAAATTCCTCAAAGTCCCCCTTTTCAAGGGGGATTTAGGGGGATCTGCGGGTGTCAGATCCCACACGAAAAAGTTTTCAAACAACCTCTAACATTTGAGTTAGAGAAAGTCCCAAATCTGTTGTTAAATAACTTCCGACTAAAATTATCCCCAAAGGTAAATTTCCCAAAAACTCACATATTTCTGTAGCAGTTTCTGGTTCATTGACAACTCGCTGATGATTTTTTCCCAATTGCTTTTGTAAAAGTTCTAATGCTATTGGTGGTAATAGAACCTCTAAAGGTAGTTCTTGAATATAATTAGGGTCTAAATGTTGTTGTCGAGTGGTTATCAAAACCCGAAAGCGTGTTTCTGGGGGAACAACATCTTGTAACTGTGTTAAATCAGTTAAATCATCAACGACAATTAAAACAGGTTTTTGTGTTTCTGGATATTGTAACCAACACCAATCTACCTGTTGTTGGAGAGTTAGCAGCTTTTCTCCCTGAGTTTGGGGAATTTCCAGACCGAATTTAAATGTAAAAAGCTCAAATACTTCTGCTGCGAGAATACGTTGTCTAGCATTAAACCAAATTATGCCATCATAATGATCTTGATATTGTGTCGCGTATTGAGTAACTAATTCAGTTTTACCCAAACCACCCATTCCGGTTATTGCTACATAATTTCCCCGTCGCAAATCTTCATGGATAGTTGTCAGTTCTGTTTCTCGTCCGACAAAATGAACAGAACCACGATAGGGTATATCTTTAGTGGGAGTTAACTTTGTCCGTTTCCCGTCGGACGAGTCCAGTCAAGCGAAAGTTCCAGGTAGTCGCTGTTTCAACCATTCCGAAAACTGCTGAGTTTTGTGAGTTAAAGCGTCTCCGATGTTTTCGCCAATTTTTTCTGTGGCTTTGGTAGCAAGTACGGTCGCAACAGCAATAGCACCAGTTGTGAATGGTTCCATTTGTAATATTGGTTAAGGTATTATTTTTCTCCTCATGATTTATGATACATCTTTTTTGCCAACGCTTCACTACACCTTAGAGGTTGTTTGAAAAGTATTATATGAAACCCAGAATCTCCAAAAACCTAACCCCCCTTCCCCCCTTCCCTACAAGGGAATGGGGTTTTTAAAGCCTCTCCCCTGGTAGGGGAGAGGTTTGGAGAGGGGTCTGTTTCCACATTAAAAACTTTTAAAACATCCTCTTATATATTCCTCAACGCAGTCCTGTCTGAATTGTGGTTTAATCTATCTGCTATTTTTTTCTATAACTAAATTGGAAAATTAAATATTAATAATATCTTCATATATTTCTGCTATTTATAGAATCAACCCAACGGAATCTAAATGTAATTTATCATCACGATTCATCAAAGTTTGTATAGTCCAATTTCCTTTTTCATCTTGACGATAAACCTCTACCTTAACTTCATTTTGAGAAATTAAAACATATTCTTTTAAATATATAAATACAAATGTAGCGCCAGGTATTTTTTGCTGAATATTGGGTATAAACTAGAAAAATACAGTCTTTTAAACTTGAAGTTAAAGTGATATAAATTCCACTTCAAAACTCATTTTCCAAATTACCCCACATTACAGTTATTACCTGGACGCTGCTTGTTAGACGTTCTTTTTCTGGGTATCACGCCAAACTTCGGACATCCTTCCCCAGTTAGTGCTAAATTCATCAAAACCTAGAAAAGTTCCCGGTGTTTCTTCATCCCAAGAAGCAGAAAGAACACCATAGGTAATTCCCACCACACCTAACCCAAACAATCCCATATTCACCAATAAAACGGCGATAGGCGGAAGTTGGATATCAGCCAAGGTAACTAATAGATAGCTAACTATCAAACTAGTAATCCCTAAAGCTGTGGGAATACCGCAAAAACCAGCCACTCTGCGAATCATTCGCTGGCTGACTACTTCAGGAATCGCCATTTCTTGTTTAGAATAACGACGTTGCTGTTGCGGTTTTTCTTGGGTTTCTTGGGTTTTAATGACGGACTTAGTTACAGTCTTAGCGGGTTTGGGACGCTTTTTGTTTGGCTCAAAAGGCAATGGACTACGTTCCGATTCTTCAGCAGCCATAAGAATTAGTTCCTAACCGCGAATACCGAGACGAGTAATTAAAGCTTTATATCTTTCTTGACTACCTGCTTGGATATAAGCCAGAAGACTCTTTCTTTGACCAATCATCTTCAACAGTCCTCTGCGGGAGGAATGGTCTTTTTTGTTAGCTTGCAAATGTTGACTGAGCTTGTTAATGCGGTCAGTTAGCATGGCAATTTGAACATCAGCCGAACCGGTGTCGGTTTCATGAACTTGGAAGCCAGAAATTATTTCTTGTTTGCGCTGTTGAGTCAGAGCCATGGTCGCTTAAATTGTGATTGTTTTTAAATTTGTGTAGCAGTTTCCTATAATATCACACCCATCCATTGCTGTGGCAAATTTCTCTAGAACTCTTGACACTCTCAGGGCTTAACAATAGTAATTAAATTAAATCCGTTCATTTTTCAACTTTTCTCTACCGACCAGAGAGAAATTTGACTAGCCATACACTGAGCCAGCCTAAGAGAGCATACACGATAATTGCAATTAGGACATTGACATCAAAAACATTCGCTCCACCACCAGCAACAGGACTAATTAACAAGGTGGAAAATGGCGCAATGAAGGGAGCAGAAAGATTGTAAATAAACTGGGCAAAAGTATTTTGCGTATTTGCCCCGGAAAAACGCAGAAAGAAGCGTAACATCAGCAGGATTTCCAGCATTCCCACTAGCAGGTAAATGCTATTGATAATCCAGGCAAATATAGATCTCCGTTTGCCAGATTCAAGTCGTCCCTCTTCCTGTTGCAGTCGGAAACTTTCTTCTTCACTGCGAAGTTCTTGCCTTCGCGCAGAATTGCTTCGTTCATGAGGATTTCTATTCATAAGTTTGGGATTTTTATTAATATGGCTATAACTTCAGTGCTTGTATTCAAACCTCAGATACAGCCTTGCATCCTCAAAAATTAGACTATGCGGCGACCAACTAGTAAATTGTAAACTATTCCAATTAGAGCTAAAACTAAAAGCAGATGAATTAAGCTACCCCCGACATGAACCGAGAATCCTAACAGCCAGAGGACAAAGAGTACAACAGCAGCCGTCCAAATTAGATTAATCATATTTCCCTTTTATTATATAGGGCTTGCTGAATAAACCGAAAACCTAGATATATTAGGAGTTTCAGAGTTGAAAAAGGTGAATTAGGTGCAAGGAATAAGCGTTAAAACCATCAAAAACTTATCACTTTCTCAGATTTGAAACTATTCTTACCTCCTTCTAATTCTTCCTCCTGACTCCTGACTCCTGACTCCTGACTCCTAGCCCTCACCAAAAGACTTTTTCAGCAAACCCTATATAGTGTGTTACTACAGAAGTCTTTGGTTATGCAAATATCTTATCTGAACATGATTGAATCTCAATCCTCAAGAAGAGATAGTCCAACAGAAAGAGAACAAATTTAATAGACAACGACCGAATTTAAATATGCGTATTCTAAAACCCTTGTAGAGACGTTCCATGGAACGTCTCTACATTATTTTCTGGAGATATCCAATCTAATATTACTCCGGTGATTTGAGAGCTTGATCTAAAACTTGTCTAGCTTGTTCTGCTTTTCCCCTCGCTTCCTGGTAACGCAGATTAGCTTGAGCAAAATTTTTGAGAACTTTAAAACCTTCTTTAAGATGGGTTATTTCTTCCTCGGTGACAGATTTATCGGAAAACAGCACATCAATGGCTTGACGAATTTCTAAGGCTTCAGTGCGTGATTCTTGGACTTTTAACTTCAGGGAAGCTAAATTACTGAGAATTTGCACTGCTTGGGTAATCTCATCTTCACGACTAGAAGTATCTGTAGTTGGTTCTTTCACCTCAATTAATTGTTGCGGACCAAATCCCTCTTCTAGTTCCGTTGGTAATTCACCAGCCTCCATGAGTTCCATTAGTTGATCCATGGCTTTATCACGGGCTTTAGCGGAATCTTTACCAGGAACAATCAGGATAAGTTCCGGGCTTTGAGCGAGACTGTACTGAACCATAGGTGTATATATAAATCCTAGCTAATTTGTGAAAAGTATGATTGCAATTAAGAATTGCAAAGAAAAGAAATTTTAGTTCAATTATACTGAATAAAGGTAAACCAAAATATAACAAAATGGCAAATTTATGACTCCCAATCCCGCCATTATGCGTTCTGTGGAACAACTGGGCTACCGAGTCACAGTTGGTGATGTAGCCACCCAGATAGGATTAAATATAGCTGAAGTCAACCAAAGTTTATTAGCCCTTGCTGCTGACGCTGGGGGACATTTACAGGTTGCAGAATCAGGTGATGTTGTTTACCAATTTCCCAAAAATTTTCGGGATATTATCCGCAATAAATACTTGCAAATCCGGTTGCAAGAATGGTGGAAAAAAGTTTGGTCTGTCCTATTTTATCTAATTCGGATTTCCTTTGGTGTCCTTTTAGTTACTTCTATCGTTCTGATTCTTGTGACTATCACTATAATCATGAATGCTAATTCAGATCGGGATAATGACAATCGCAGTAGCAATTCTAGAGGTTTTAATTTCTTTTTCTTTCCAGATTTATTCTGGTATTTTAGCCCAAATCATCGTGATAGCTACCAAGAACGACGGAGGGAACGGGGTGAAAATAATGAAATGAATTTTTTTGAAGCTGTATTTTCATTTCTCTTTGGTGATGGTGATCCTAACGCCAATTTGGAAGAACGTCGCTGGGAAGAAATTGGGGCTGTGATTAGTAATAATCAAGGTGCTGTAGTTGCAGAACAAATTGCTCCTTATTTAGATGATATTGGCGCAAAATATCAACAAGAATATGAGGATTATATGCTGCCTGTGCTGGTAAGATTTAATGGAATGCCCCAGGTAAGTTCTGACGGGCAAATAGTTTATTATTTCCCAGAATTACAGGTAAGAGCTAGTAAAAAACAGCGGCGCTCAATATCTGAATATTTGCATGAATTTTCCTGGAAGTTTAGTTCTGCCAGTTCTGGACAACTCATGCTCAGTGCTGGTTTGGGAGGAGTGAATTTTGTTGGGGCTTTAATCCTGGGTAATTTATTGAAAAATGGCACAATTGCGACTCAAATTGGGGGATTAGTCGCTTTTGTGCAAGGGATTTATGGACTTCTATTAGCTTATGGTATTGGTTTTTTAGCTATTCCTTTAATCCGGTATTTTTGGATTAAACGACGCAATGATCAGGTTTCTACTCGCAATCTTCAACGTCAAGAACGGGCTAGATTATTAGCAGGTGCAGATGATTCTTTGCAGAAGAAGATCGCTTTTGCTCGTGAATTTGCCACAGAAAAAGTTATTGGTAAAGAAGATTCTGTTTATTCTACAGAAACAGATTTGTTAGAACAGGAATTTCAGAATAAGCAAATAGGTGACGGGTAATTGGTAATTGGTAATTGGTAATTGGTAATTGGTAATGGGAAAATTCTTTCCCCCTGCTCCTCTGCTCCTCTGCTCCCTGCCCCCTGCCCCTACTTTGCCTGAATAGGTGTCAGGGCTACACCTTTGTAGTAATATCCTAAAATTTGCAGGTGGTTTGCACCACGTTTTGCTAGTTCGTAAGCTCCCCATTGGCTCATTCCTAAACCGTGACCAAAGCCTAATCCTTGCAGGATAAAACCGCCATTTGCATCTTTACTAACAATAAACCGGGTACTTTTAATTTTGAGTGCGGTTCTAACTTCTTCACCTTGGAGAACTTTAGTCCCTTTATCACCAATAATTTTTAAGGATTTGACACTTTTGAAAGGTGAAAGAGTTTCGATAATCATGTCTTTGACATTACCAACACCGGAAATTCTGGCACTAATTTCTCCGGGAGTGAAGGTTTTTACCCAGTTACATTCTTTGATCTTTTGGTCAAAGTCGGGAACAGCCCGCAGGTAAGGTTCTTTGCTAACCCAAACATCTTCAACGTTTTCAGTGTGTCCACCAGAACAAGCGTGAAAGACGGAAAGAATGATTTGGTTGTTGTAGGTTAAGACTTTGCCTGCGGTGGTATCTGCTGCGGTGTAAGTTTTACGAGATTCACTACTTACACCTTTATAAATTTGCCAACGGTCTGGACTATCCCCTAAATCGTAAACGGGATTTTTCCGCTGTCTTTCCCGTTCATAAAGGGCATAGGTACGGGCAGCAATGGCTTGGGCCTTGAGGGCTTCTTGTGGCCAGCTAGTATCCATTTCTCCACCAATGACGCTGTAGAGATATTCTTCTAAATCTACCCAGTTCACAGCAGTTAAACCGTTGGCTGTGGGTACTACTAGGGTTCTACCACGAAACCAGCGATCGCCAATATAAACATATCCCTTCTTGGTGGGTTCTATCCAAAATAACCCGGATTGCCATCTATCTAAAGCTACACCTCCAGGAACTGCTTGAGCCGCAAAGGCACTCATTCCTGGTAATTCTCCCAGAGTCTTACCACTACTATCTTTGACAATAGCGGTTGTGGAAGCACCGACTTTTACCTGTTTGACTTCTCTTTCAATTGCCACACGCAGAATTACAGATGCTTGTGCAGGAGCAAGTAATACAAACCACATCAGGATACCTATCCACCAATGTCTACCTTTAATCTCAGAAAACAAATTGCCTAATAACAGTGGGAATTTCATACTATTGTTTGATCACAAGCGTCTACTATTCTAGTTCAGCAATTCTCTAAACAGACAGATTGAGAACTGGAAACTCGGTAATTTTCTTTCTTCTTTCTTCTTCTAAACTCCTGACTCCTTTTTTCATGGTGTCAATATTTGGGGAGCATCATAAACTTCATTCCCAATAATACCAATTAGATTTAACTTGCTTAAAATTTCTGTAGCTTCCATCAGTTTATTGGGAGTAACTTTACCAATGCGTCCTACCATAATAATCCCATTACATAAAGAAGCGACAATTCTACCATCAACTGTATCTAAAACAGAGGGCGCATCTATCAGCACTAAATCATAATTTTGGGCAAATAAATCCATTAATTCTTGCATTCGCTCAGAACTCAACAAATTTGCCACATCTTCTGGTATGGGGCCAGCAGTCAAAACATCAATAGCTGGGTGAATGGGTTGAATATAATTATGAAATGATGGATTAATATCATCAACAAGTAATAAAGATAAACCCCAATCATTGGTCAGCCCTAGAGTTTTATGTAAACTGGGAGAACGCAGGTTAGCATCAATTATTAATACTCTTTGGTGCATTCGAGCCGCACTAGACCCCAACCCTAAAGCCAAAGTTGTTTTTCCTTCTCCTGGTAGTGCAGAAGTTAACATCAATGATTTTAAAGGTAGAGAATTATTTAACATCTGAATATTCTGGTAAATAATATCTAAGTTCTGATGATTAGGTAAATTTTTAATAATTCCCTGATGAGAAATATCCAGATTTTTAGATTTATCTCTAACTATAGATTGGAGTTGGCTTGTCCAACTATCTTTACGTTTTCCTAATCTTGGTACTGACCCCAATAACTGAATATTTGTGAGATTTTGTAAGTCCTGAGTATAGAAAATTGCATTATTAAATTTTCCCCAAATTAAAGCTGCTGCTAAACCCAATATTGGACCAATTAATATGCCGCCAACAATTAGCAACCAGCGCAAATTTCCTATATGTATTCCCAAAGCGGGTTCTTCTAAAATTTGCCAATTAAAACCTTCTTGAGCAATTTTTACACCTAATGAATTTTGCACTTGCGTCAATTGTTGCAGTGTTTTGCGATAAATTTCTACATTTGCAACTAACCTCTTATATTCTGTAATCAAATTTGGGTATGTACTCAGCAAGGAACGAATTTCTTGTTCGGATTTTGCCAAATCACGATCATGAGCAATTAGTCCTAATGCGTTCACTTTTAATTGAGTTAAATCATTTTCTAACTTAGGTATTATTTGTCCTGATAATTTTGATTTACTATTGATATCAACGGCTTTATTTTGTCCTTGTTGTTGTAATAGTGTGACGATAATTTGTTTTTTTTGTTTCAGTTGTTCAATAATTGGATATTTTTCTGTGTAAAGTATCCGAGCTTGAGTTAATTCCTTTTCTGTTTGCTTAAGTTCACGAATTAAGGCTTGATATTGGCGAGATTCAAGGGAATCATCAATATTTATTTGATTTTGATGAGAAGAAGCAATTGCTTCTTCTATACTGTTATGTCGAGTCTGTACATCTTGCAGTTGAGCGCGAGTTTTTTGTCGCTGCTTTTGAATATCTGCTAAAGACTGTAGTGAAATTTTACTTTGTAAAATTGGATCAATTAAATTATTCTGTTGACGAAATTTTTCTAATTTTTTCTCGGCTTTTAATACATCTTTTTGCAGTTGCGGTAGATGGTTATTAACAAATACTAACCCTTGATTAATCCGCTGATTTTTTTGATCGGTATTATAGTCCTGATATACTTTCTCTAAAGCTTGTAATACTCTTTTACTTTTCAGAGGATCTTTGTCTGTAAAAGAGATCGAAAATACTTGGTTTAAATTTTGATTAACTTCTGTATCTACTGGTAACTGAGTTAGTGATAAAGATGAAGTTCTATCAATTTTGCTGTTACTATAAATATCTTCTATGGTCATCTGTGGATAATCAGTATGAAGTAAATTTACAGCTTTTTGCACTAATTTAGCACTCAGCATTAATTTCACTTGACTACTGTAGTCAATAGATGATAACTGTGGTTTTTGTAAGTCTTTTGTCGTTTTTTCTGGCTTACTAGCTGGTAAAGATTTATCTGAATTATAACTTACCAATATTTGCATATAGCTTTGATAAGTTGGTTTACTAGTAATAGCTAAGAGGCTTGTTACTGACATAACCGCACAAGAAATCCCTAGAATAAACCAACGGTGGTGAAGTGCAATCGCAGTTATTTTTTTGATATCAACTACACTATGTGTATAGCTATTAAGCAATTTTTTTAACGTTATCGCATTTGTAGCCACAATTATATTCCTCTCAAATTCAATAATATATCTGGAAGAAGATGATAATTAGAAAACTTTTAGAGATATTTGATACTCAATGTTTTCTGTTTAATAATCAATACTTATTCTTCCTCTGATTACAGATATACTTAACAGAAAATATTCAGCAAGTAGTTCTTGGCTAATACCTTCAACTAGATATATGTCTAATCAGTGTGAGGAACATAAATTTTCTGCAAATATTTATCTTGGGAGGAGGTACCAGCAATACCTTTAGCAAATTTAAAAAAGCTTTAATTCTTAGGTTGGGTTGTTCGCGTCAAAGTTGCGTAGTGATGGCACTTATGCCTTGCGAGAGCCTAATATATGACTTAATAAATGCCTTGGGTTTTGCTTTGTTCAATCCAACCTACAAAAGAAGAAGAACTTTTTCCAGCTTGGTGCAATGTAAAAACAAAAAAGGCAAGCGTTAAAAACTTGCCTTCTATATAACTGGGGCGCTAGGATTCGAACCTAGGGATGGCGGGACCAAAACCCACTGCCTTACCACTTGGCTACGCCCCAATGATTTCACTATAGAGAATATAGCAGTTCTCTTGGGATAATGTCAAGTGTTTTGGGAAAAAAGATTTTACTTAGGAAAGATCCCCGACTTCTTGAAGAAGTTGGGGATGTGCGGGGGTCTGAGTGGCTAAAATACGCGATGCTGTAGGGATGGCATTTGTCGGCGGACTTGTTCTAGTCTGGTAGGTTTGATTTCGGCGATCGCCACTCCCGGTTTTTCCCCAGCGTCTGCTAAAATGACACCCCAAGGGTCAATAATCATGGCGTGGCCATGAGTTTGGCGACGGTCATAGTTAGTACCAGTTTGGGCAGGTGCAATCACATAACAGGTATTTTCTATGGCTCTAGATTGCAATAATACTTGCCAATGGTCTTTACCAGTAAAAGCGGTAAAAGCGGCGGGAACAAATAAAATATCTGCACCCTGACTTGATAAATGTCGGTACAGTTCGGGAAAACGGACATCATAGCAAATAGAAAGGCCAATTTTCCCCAAGTCAGGGGAAGCATAAACAGGAGGTAATTCCAGTCCAGCCATGACGGTACTTGATTCTTGGTAGGTATTACCATCAGGAACATTGACATCAAATAAATGGACTTTTTGGTAACGGGCGAGTTCTTGACCGTTAGCACCGATAAGTAATGCTGTATTATAAACCTTACCGTTATGATCCACAGGGATAGGAAAGCCGCCGCCGAGAATGGTAATTTGAAAGCGTTGTGCCATTTTGTGGAGAAATGTTTCCGTTTCTTGGGCGATCGCATTTCCTTGTGCTAGTTTATCTTTTTCCTCTCCCATAAAAGAGAAATTTTCTGGTAAACTCACCAATTCCGCACCCTGACGCACGGACAAATCAATTAATTCTTCTGCTTGTGCCAGGTTTTTTTGCAAATCAGGCACACTGGTCATTTGAATAGCGGCGGCTAAATAAGACTTCATAGATTCAAAAACAAACGATAAATTGAGACAATGTAGATATTTGGCATTGGTGAATGAAAGTATGAATTTGCCTCACGCAAAGGCGCAAAGGCGCAAAGTTTAAGAGTTTCAGACATGGAATTTTTGCTTTTCATCTCTCAATTCAGCAACGCCAGATATTTAAATATATCGTCATATCATGCCATTTGAACTTCTAGAGTCACCGAGGTAGAAAGAAGGAGTTAAGAATAAGAATCTCTCAAAAATCGTTTCTTTAAAGCCAATGGCAGATTTTTCGCCATTTCTAAACCTTCTGCATTTAACCATCTAATTTCTAGAGGTAACAGCGATAACTTATGAATATGACTATATATAGAATCTTTGCCAGAAAAATTTACACCATAAACCTCTATTAACCGGACAATTACGGTATTATTCAGTGGAATTACGGTTAATCCAAATACCTCTTATTCCTGCGGATTTTGCCCCATAATAATCATCTGTTATACTGTCGCCAATGTGCCATGCGGCTTCCGGTGAACACTTGTGCTTGTTTAAGGCAATTTTAAAAATTTCTGGATCTGGTTTAGCAGCACGGACTTGAGTAGAAATCGTCACAGAAGTAAAATATTCTTTAAGTCCTAAACCTTGCAATACTAAATACAAACGAGAATCAAAATTAGATAATATTCCTAATTCAATTCCTAAGCGTCGCCAGTTGATTAAAGCTAACTTAACATCAGGATAAACATACCACGGTTCGGAAGTCCCAAAGTGGATATAAAGTTCGGTAAAAAAAGCGGGAAAATCGGTAAATTGTTGGAGAACTCCTGCACCTTCAAAGGTATTTAAAGCAATTATCTGCCACCAATCATATTCACGCTGGGGAATATCTTTGATATCTGCATCAATAAATATCGGTGGTGGTGATGCTTTGAAGCTTTTCATAAAGTTTTCATCCAAAATTTGGGCGGAAACTTCTACACCAAATTCTTGGGCGATTTGTCGGTAAATTTCCCCAACACTACCTTTAACACCAAATAATGTCCCCACAGCATCTACAAAAATAACTTTAGGCTTTTTCATAAGAATTAATACTTTAGTCCGCAGCAGTCGCTAAATACATAGCCATAATATCTGAATTTGTCTAGTTTACCATTTCAGATCCCCGACTTCTTTGAGAAGTCGGGGATCTTTATCTTTAATTAGGGGATATTTAATTACTTAGAAATGGCTTCTATTATAGGGCTAACTAACCAATTAAAACCGACTTTCAACTGATGATTTAAAGTTGGTAAACGATACAGATAAGCCAGCCGACGGGCTAAGTACGCAAAAGATCCGTCTAATTGCACACCTAACCCGGTGAGGGTGGCGTTATCTATTCCCAAAGCCATCATTTCTCCTAATGGTTGATAGCGGAAGGGAAGGAGGGGACGATTGGTAATAGTAGCCCAGATATTCCAAGCGGTATAATCAGCTTGTTGGAAAGCAACTTGGGCGGTGGCGGGGACTTGTTTTCCGTCTGCGTCGAGACAGTCGGCTAAATCTCCTAACGCGAAGATTTCGGGATGTTCTATGGCTTGTAGTTGGGCTGTGGTGGTGATTTGTCCACGCTGATTTTGCTTGAGGGGTAAGGCTGTGACAACTGGAGAAACTTTTGTTCCCACTGTCCAAATGACTACATCTACGGGAATGGTATCTACTTGATTTTTATACTCCAGAGAGATGCTATTTTGATCAATTGCTGCTACTTTGGTTTCTAAGTCAATAAATACGCCTTTGCTATCTAAGGCTTTTTTAGCGGCTTCACGGTTAAATTCTGGGGAAGTGCGGAGAATTTGGTCGCTAAGTTCAATCAGGCGGAAACGTCCTTTTTCACCGATTCTATCTGCTAGTTTACAGGCTAATTCTACGCCGCTGTAACCTGCACCAACTATGGCGACACGGATTTTTTCGGGATTTGCTGCTTCGAGAATTCGCAGCCGTTCTTCTAATTTGTAGGCATCAGTAATAGTACGGAAAGGGTAAGCATGAGTGACAGCACCGGGAACTAAGTCTAGGGGGGTTTCGCCACCTAAGGCTAAGACTAAGCGGTCATAATTTAGTTCTGATTTATCTGCTAATTGGACTGTTTGTTTGTTGATATCTATGGCGGAAACAGCGGCTTGATGGAACTGGATTCCTGTTCCTTGCAGTAGTTCTGAGTAGGGTGGGGCGATTTCCCAGGTTTGGAGTTCTCTGGTGAGGAGTTCGTAAAGCAGGGGAGAAAAGACAAAGCGATCGCTCTGATCTACTAAAATAATCTCAGGTTTTGGTGTAGATTCCCAGGGTAGTTGGCTTAAACGCAGGGCGGTATAGAGTCCACCAAAGCCACCACCTAGTATACAAATTTTTGTAGTTGGTTGAGTCATAGTTTTTTTAGGTGCTAAATCCTAACAGGGTAAGATACTTTCTCTTCTTGATAGCTATATCCTTTGATATCACTTGGTTTGCTGTTCTTTACTTATCAGTGCTTTTACCAAGTTTTTAGCTTTTTTAATGGATAATGGGACTCGACTTATCCAGTTCATATTCACCATTAATTTTAAATTAGTTTCACGCTCATTAAGCACTGTCAGCAACCATTATACTGTCAAAATCTATTTGTTTAGAATATTCCACTAAGATGTGAGCGAATACGGCTTTATCTGATTCATTTCCTGATGCTCCTCTAAAAAATAAAGGTATATCTCCATCACTACTTACTATTAAATTAATATACATTGCTTTAAGTCTGGGCGATGGAACGGACTCTAGGGGTACTCGGACAACGAATTGAATTACAAATCACCACAAAATAGAATATATTCACCAAATAGAAGGAAAGGCACGGAAGCCACTTGGCAATAGATGCGTGGAGGAAGTGCCAACGGCGTTCGCGG
>NZ_VIKY01000162.1:0-3527 GCF_009711925.1 Dolichospermum sp. UHCC 0352
TTTTGCCGTTTTTGCCAAAAATTATCAAGGCTCTTATTTTGGCAATAGTATTGTTTCCTCTTTTTTCCCTACCGATTGGGTTAAATCGGAATTATTGGAAACTTTCCGGGAGATCCGTTGAAATCTTCCCTTGGGGGGAGATTTCCCCTACCGATTGGGTTAAATCGGAATTATTGGAAACCATGAATCAGGGGTTCTATGCTACTTTTAAGCCGCCATCCCTACCGATTGGGTTAAATCGGAATTATTGGAAACACAGTTCATGTGCAGGGCACACTGCCGACAGTAGAGCCCTACCGATTGGGTTAAATCGGAATTATTGGAAACAAGGTGATGTCTATGGTGCCTGATAGGAATTCGCCCTACCGATTGGGTTAAATCGGAATTATTGGAAACGCGTTTCTTTTGGTTTCTTTCAAAAAAGAAAAAAACCAACCCTACCGATTGGGTTAAATCGGAATTATTGGAAACCAAAAGATAGTACCTGAAACTGTGTTGATTATTGAAATAACGTAGTTTCAGGTATTTTCAATTATTGATAAAAATCAAATAATGAAAACAAGCGATAGCGAAGCGCTCCGTAGGAATCGCCCTCCGTCCAAGAAGTTGCGATAGTGAAGCGCTCCGCAGGAATCGCCCAAACCATTTATCAAGGCTAATATCATCATGACACAAATAGAGAAAACCAACGATAGCTTGCGTGGCGAAGCCATAGACCAAAGTTACTGCACACGTTTTAGCGATGGTGTCAGTGGAATGAGTGTAACAGCTTTAGCTCAATTCTGTGGAGTAGATAAGCCAGCAATCACACAACTGCTAAACCAAATAAGTGATTCTGACCCGTTCACGAATGATCTAAAAATTTCGCTGAAACCCTATGCTGGTAATGACTGGAGGCTGTTAACGAATGAACCTTCCGGCAGAGTTTTCATTATTGACGAAGTTTGTCATGCAGTTTTGGAATATTACGCACTGGAGGCAAGAAAGTATAAGGGCAAACAAATAGCGGTTAACAATTATCGCATGATTGCCAAAGCTGGGTTAAGGGTCTTTATCTGGTCACAAACTGGGTACTCCCCAATTAATCCAAGCTCTCAGGGAATAATCAGCAAAGAAGAATTATCAGCAATGATCACCACCGCTATCGAAAAATCCCTGACTCCCATCACCCAACAACTCAGTGAGATTCAAGAGCAAATTCAATTAGTCCCCGGTGTTAAACCCAAACGTCCCTGGATTCTGCCAGCTTCCACGCCACAGGAAGAAGTGCCACCAGATTATGTACAGATTGAAGACGGTTCTTGGCTTTCTCCCGAAGGTTATCAATCCATACTGAGACAAAGCAGACGGTCTTTACCTTGGGATGTCCGCAGACTTGATGGTTCTTACTAGGTATTGTATTGGGGCAGTTCTGGTAACTGCCTCGTAATTCTTTAGGGAAAACTGATTTGGGGGGTAATAGCAAAGCACTCCTGCAAGCAGTTCGCTTTGTTCACCCCAGATAAGGATACTGTGGCGGTTTAGTTTTCAGTAGTTCCGCCCAGTATTTTACAGCATTGCATTTGGTGGTTTCTATGTCGCGTTGTTTGTGAACCCTGCCAATTTCTACTAGATAGTATGTCAGTTTAATAGCAGTAAATAAATGAATAAATCCCACTGCTTTAAAATGCTGTAAAAATAAATGTACGATAATTTGTAATTTCTGTTTATGTCGAAAATGCAGCCACCATTGCATTTGATGTATGGCAATACTATTCTGATAATTTAATATAGTTTCCACTGCAATTAGTTTATCTTTAACTTGATCATAAAACTGCATTTCTCTATCATAATCACCCGCTTGATTAGCTAAATCAGCATCATCAGCTAATTGATAGGCTTCACTGATTAATTTACCAGCAGTTTCTGACTGTTCCTGATTATAACCAAGTTTTGTATAGATACCAGCAGCGGCATTTGCTAATTCTGTAAACTCCTCAGCATCATGTAACCAATATATCTGTGCTTGCAGTTCCCCTAATGTCATTGCTAAATCGTAATTCATAGTTTCTTCTAAGAATGTCCAAAAGGTTGACCCCACAAATTCCACATTTCCTTATTGAAAGGCGATCGCCACATCTGAATCATCTTTTGTTCTAATGCTTGACGTGGTTTTCTATCTACCGGAGCATCCCACCAAAAACCAATATTAACCGCCGTCGTTATATCATAGCGATAATGTAATTCTTGATAACTGCTAATATAATCTTTACAGCCGTGAGTGTTTTTCCAACGTTTATGACTTTGGCAGGTTTCCCCAACATAAAGCAATATTTCAGCAGCAGAATCAATCACAAAATATAGAGCTGCTTGTCCATGATTATCTGGCATTCTATAAAATGCCATTGATTGTAATTGTAGTTTAAAAGGGTTAATCTCTTCAGGATTACAGTGAGAAGATGGAGTATCAAACAAATTTACCTGCTGTGGTGGTTCAGTGTTTCTAATGCGCTGCTGGTAAGTAAATACCCGTGATTTCCATTACTGTAAAGCTTCAGCATCCATCACTGGTTTTTGATTTCTTAATGTTTTGTATTCGGCGTTTGAAAATAAACTAAGTTGTTCCATTTACAGGTATGATTGATTTGAGATTTACCCGAAGAAAATTATGATAGCAAAGCACTACTACAAGAAGATCGCTGTAGTTGCCTCAAACCCATGAAAATCTTTGACTTTTTTAAACCCAAGCCAGCCCAACCAACTATTGACACCTACGGACAAGCGAGTAGTGGCATTAAAGAAGAGCAGATTCAACCTGTGATGGAATGGCTGTTTGCTAGTCTATTGAATGCTGGGTACTTCGGTAAGTCTCACTTAATTTGGTACAACAGCGATAATGATAGCTCAGACACCAGTGTAGAATCAGAGATAAAGAAAGCTATGCGCCGGGACGAGCCAGTTTTTTTATATCGTTGTGGTGGTAGGGTTTTGTTAGCTCCTAATGGATATTACTGGAGGATGATGGACGAACATCCATCAATGCGGATTTACCAGTTAGAAGTTAAACAGGATTAGCTGTTGTTGCCTCCTTTTTTATGTTTGGAATGTAGAATAAAATTCTTGATTTCCTCAACAGGATAATCATTCTCGATCATTATTTTGACTTGTGGCACTATTCGAGCAGGTGTAGCTAAACTACGGTTTTTCCATTCTCCATCAATCTTGATTTCATAATAATACCCCCATCGCCAATGCAGATGATTTAAAGGATCTCTTTCACCACTTACTTTAGGATAAGTAGCAATTGTACCGTCCTTGAGTTTTTTATTTTCTATAAATGGTGCAAGACTGCCAGAAGCAATTTTTTTCTTTTTCGTGAGGGAAATTTCTGCACCTGTGGATAATTGATTTTCCCCTACGAATTTCTCAGTCCCGTCATTCGTGAGGGAAATTTCTGCACCTGTGGATAATTGATTTTCCCCTACGAATTGTTCAGTCTCATCATTCGTGAGAGAAACTTCCGCACCTGTGGATAAGTTATTTTCCCT
>NZ_VIKY01000163.1:0-44107 GCF_009711925.1 Dolichospermum sp. UHCC 0352
CTTCGCCCCTACTGACCACTGACCACTGACAAATAACAAATAATAATTTATCTTCAACCGTCATGAATTCCGAATCTAAACTTTCTCAAACAGCCAATTCGTCTTTTTCAATGGACGATTTTGCCAAAGCACTGGAAAAACACGATTACCAATTTCAAAAAGGACAAGTTGTTCGTGGCAAGATATTCCAAGTTGACCACGACGGTGCTTATGTTGACATTGGTGGTAAATCGTCGGCGTTTCTTCCCCAAGAGGAGGCTTCTTTGAGAGCAGTAACTGATTTGTCGGAAATATTACCGATGGATGAGGAACTAGAGTTTTTAATTATTCGGGATCAGGATGCTGAAGGTCAAGTTACCATTTCCCGTAAGCAATTGGAAATGCGGCAGATTTGGGAAAAACTAGCAGAAATACAAGAGAATTCCCAAACTGTTCAAGTGCGGGTAACAGGTGTTAATAAAGGTGGTGTCACTGTTGATCTTTTTGGTTTACGAGGTTTTATTCCGCGATCGCACCTGTCCGAACGTGATAACCTAGATGCACTCAAAGGTCAAAGTCTCACTGTGGGTTTTTTAGAAATTAATCGGGAAACCAATAAACTCGTTCTTTCTCAACGTTTAGCTGCTCGTTCTAGCAACTTCAGTTTATTAGAAATCGGTCAATTAATCGAAGGAAAAATCACCGGCATCAAACCTTTTGGTGTATTTGTAGATTTTAATGGTGTCAGCGCCTTACTACACATCAAACAAGTTAGCCAAAAATTCATTGAATCTTTAGACAAAGTCTTTCAAATTGGTCAACCAATCAAAGCTGTAATTATTGATTTAGACGAAGGTAAAGGTCGAGTGGCGATTTCTACCAGAGTCTTGGAAAACCACCCTGGTGAAGTTGTGGAAAACTTTGCAGAAGTCATGGCTTCAGCCGAATCTCGTGCTAATCGTGCGGCTAATAAAACGGCTGAATAGGTGATTGGTAATTGGTGATTGGTGATTGGTAGTGCGGGCATCTTGCCCGCTATAATAATATTAGAGAACTCCACAAAAAAGATGATCCAATTGAACGCAGATAAACGCAGATAAACGCAGATGAAGAGGGATAAATTAATTAATGGATTTCATGTTTCTGTGCAGCCTGATGTAAAATTGGTATAAGCTAAATATTAAAAAATCAGTCCGTAAAGAAATAAGATATAAAACTTCTATTTATGGATAATTTACCTGAAAATAAATCTAATTGCAATGCAGGTGGTGGTTTACCTGTCATCCAATACTGGATAGAAAAAACTCTGTCACCCCAAGGTTTACAATTATGGCAAACTCTCAATCATAAAAGTGCTTGTTTATCCTGTGCTTGGGGTACGGGTGGACAAAAGGGAGGCTTTGTAAATGAAGCGGGAGAATATTTACAACGTTGTGCTAAAAGTGTGGAAGCAATTGCAGCAGAATTGCAACCAGGAATTAAACAAGATTTTTTTCAAAAATATAATATTAGTGAATTACAACAACTGACTTCTCAAGAATGTGATGATTTAGGGAGACTTAGTTATCCTCTCATTCTCAAATCAGGTTCATCCCATTATCAACGCATTAGTTGGGAAGAAGTTTACGAAATTGCCACAATAGCTTTTCAACAACTACCAGAAAAGATTGCTAGTTATAGTTCTGGACGTTCTGCCAATGAAGCTGCTTATTTATTACAGTTATTAATGAGATCGCTTGGTAGTAATAATTTAGCAGATTGTTCTGATTTATGTCACGCTCCCTCAACCATCGGCTTAAAAAAAGTTTTCGGTTCAGGGACATCAATGGTAAGTTTAGAAGGCTTACAACATAGTGATTGTCTAGTTTTAATTGGTTCTAACGCACCGGCAAATCATCCGCGATTAATGAACGAATTAATCCAATTGCGGGCAAGAGGCGGTAAAGTAATTATTATTAACCCCCAAATTGAAATCGGTTTAGTTAAATTTGCCTCTCCTGCGTTTCCCGTCAAATCTTTACTCACAGGTGGTTCAGATATATCTTCTTTATATTTACAACCGATTCCTGGTAGTGATGTGGCGTTATTTGTGGGGTTGCAAAAATCTCTAATTGAACAGAATTTAATTAAAAGAGAATATCTCGCGTCTTCCACTAAAAACTGGCAACAAATTATAGATTATGCAGAAAATATATCTTGGGATAATATCACTAATACCTGCGGTTTATCTCAAGAAGAAATTACAGCCACAGCTTATCTAATTGGTAAATCAGAAAGTGTAGTATTTGCTTGGGCTATGGGAATCACCCAACAAGCCAACGGTGTAGATAATGTTTTTAGTATCGCAAATACAGCCTTAATTACAGGTAACGCTGGTAAAATTGGCGCAGGAACAATGCCCATTCGGGGACATTCCAACGTGCAAGGATTTGGTTCAATGGGTGTCACCGTCAATTTGCGCGAAGAAATCAAACAAGCATTATCAAAACTATTAGGAAAACCCGTCAGTGAAACTCCTGGTTATCATACCCGTGATTTAATAGCAGCAGCAGAATTAGGAAAGATCAATACTCTCTTTTGTTTAGGGGGAAATTTGTATGCAGCTAACCCCGATTTACAGCAAGCAAAACAGGCTTTATCGCAAATTGAAACCATTTTTTATGTAGCGACAAAACCGAATTTAGGACATTTTCACGGATTAGCAAAACAGCAAACTTTAATATTACCTGTTTTCAATCGGTTTGAAAATCCCCATAGGACGACAACGGAATCAGGTAATAATTTTGTCAGATTAAATGATGCAGGTAAAAGTCATTTACAACCAGATAATTCCGATTTGATTTCCGAAGTTGAATTAATTACAGAAATTGCTCATCGGTTACATGATGAAAATCCGATTAATTGGCGTAAATTACAAGATACAGTTTATGTCAGAGAATTAATTGCTAAAACTATTCCTGGTTATGACAAAATAGGTGAAATTGATCAAACTCAGGAAGAATTTACTATTACAGGGCGAATTTTTGAAGAACCAAAATTTCCCACTTCTGATGGTAAAGCGCAGATGTTTGTCACACCCTTACCCCAATTATCCTTACCGCATAAATCAGCTTTTGGTGTTGAGAAGAATCAATCAGGAATTGTCCTAATATTAGGAACAGGACGGAGTTATGGACAACATAATACAGTAGTTTATCGCAGTGAAGATAAATATCGCAATATGCCCCATCGTCATTGTATTTTAATGAATAGGTTGGATATTAAAAAAGCAGGATTTCAGGAACATCAACGAGTTACAGTTAAAGGAAATGCGGGAGAATTAGAGAATATTGAAATTATTTGTGGTGCAATTCGTGAAGGTGTAGCTTTCATGTTTTATCCTGAAACTAATGTTTTATTTAAAGCAGAAATTGATCCAAAAAGTGGGACACCTGCTTATAAAAGAGTTCCGGTTTTTGTGTTAAAATAATAATGTTAAAAGCTCCATTTTGATACTTGTCTTCAACTAATGTACAAATTGTAATTGTTGTCCGCTTGGTTTTGCCGATATATTCTCTACCACCAATATCTAAATAATCTACAATCCAATATTCAGGAACAGCTAATAGGAGCAATAAATTCATTAACTGTGATTAGTTTTAGGGCTGATTGTACCATTATTATTTTTTTGCTGATTAAATAAAGATTATTCTGGCAATTAGAAACTGCAATTTCTTACTTATTTAGCAATCAGGTTAGATTAATAAATTAAACTTTCCAAACCTTTTTCCCGGACTAAATGCAATAATTTAAGAGCCGCGCCTGTAGGTCGTTTTTGCCCAATTTCCCATTTTTGAACAGTTGATGAACTGATGTTTAAAATAGCAGCAAACACAGATTGGCTGACATTAAATGATTCACGAAGTTGCTTAATTTGTTGAGGTTCTAGCGGTTCAATTGGCGGTAAACACAAGCTATCAAATTCGCGTAACGTAACTTGACTCATTACACCAGCCTTGTATAGTCCTATAGCAGTTTCGTGAACAGCCTCAAGAATTGCTGACTTTTTCTTCCTCATTACAGATTACCTCTATTAATTCATCTTTCAATTTTGCTGTTTCAAGAGCCTCTGCTGTTAAAGACAGCAGTTCTGATGACAGTTTTTTCAAGGCTTCTTTTTCATCCTGATCAATATTGCTACGCTCGTTTTTTGGAAACCCAAACACAAAAAACCAACTATCTCCCTTGTTAGTAGCAACCAATGTACGGAAACCAGCCCTCTTGCCCTTTCCAGAACGGGCAATGCGTTTTTTAAATAGTCCACCTCCTAGGTCCGCGTCGTAAAGACCTGCTGCCATTTCTGCAACAGCATTACAGAGACTAGAATCATTTAACTTCTGATCTTTTGCCCAACGGTTAAACCATCGGGTTTTGTAGATTGCCATATTAGTTTCCTTTAACTAAAGTATAGCACTTGGTACTATAATAGTCAATAATCAAAACTACCTATCCAAACAGATATGCTGATTTTACACAATCTTTACTCATAGCGACAAAAGCTGTTTTGATTGGATGCAACATGATAACCAGCAGAATATTAGAAATTAATCAGTAGAATTTAACCTTCAGAGTTGGTTAGCAATGGTATCATTCGAGTATTACAAAAAGTAAAGGGCAATTTTACTATGACCAAAGCACCTGTTGCTCCTGTGGTGCTAGTCATTCTAGATGGATGGGGCTACTGTGAGGAAACGCGAGGAAACGCAATTACCGCTGCCAAAACTCCGATTATGGACAGTTTATGGGCAGTCTATCCCCACACCCTCATTCGCACATCAGGAAAAGCCGTAGGGTTGCCAGAAGGACAAATGGGCAACTCGGAAGTTGGTCATTTGAACATTGGGGCTGGTCGAGTCGTACCCCAAGAACTGGTACGGATCTCAGATGCTGTAGAAGACGGTTCTTTAGCCGCAAACCCAGCCCTTGTCAAAATTTGCCAGGAAGTCCGTGCTGCTAATGGCAAGTTACATCTAGTGGGGCTTTGTTCTGATGGCGGGGTGCATTCCCATATTACCCATCTATTTGGACTACTTGACTTAGCGAAGGAACAGCAACTTTCACAAGTTTGTATCCACGCCATTACTGATGGTCGTGACACTAAACCGACAGATGCTATCAACGTCATTCAGCAGTTGGAAGACTATATAGATCAGGTTGGCATCGGTGAAATCACTACTATCAGTGGTCGCTATTATGCAATGGATCGTGATAACCGTTGGGATCGAGTCCAACGTGCCTACGATGTGATAACAACAGATAGTGCGGGCAATGGACTCACGGCTGTAGAGACATTGCAAGCAGCTTACGCTGAAGGTGTGACTGACGAGTTTGTTCTTCCCGTCCGTCTGCAACCAGGCGCGGTAGAATCTGGTGATGGGGTTATATTTTTCAATTTCCGCCCTGACCGGGCTAGAGAACTAACTCAAGCCTTTGTCAGCAACACTTTTAACGGTTTTGCAAGACAGCCAATTCAGCCGCTTTCCTTTGTAACTTTTACCCAGTATGATCCAGAATTACCTGTTTCTGTGGCTTTTGCGCCGCAAAATCTGAGTAATATTCTCGGTGAAGTTATCGCTAATCGTGGTTTAAAACAGTTTAGAACTGCGGAAACTGAAAAATATGCCCACGTTACCTACTTCTTTAACGGGGGACTAGAAGAACCCTGTGAGGGAGAAGACCGGGAATTAGTCAGTAGTCCTATGGTGGCGACTTATGATCAAGCCCCGGCGATGTCAGCACAAGCTGTAACAGATGTGGCGATCGCTGCCATGAGAAAGGGCATTTACTCCCTAGTCGTGATGAACTATGCTAACCCAGATATGGTAGGGCATACGGGGCAAATCCCAGCTACTGTGACAGCGATTGAAGCAGTAGATAAATGTTTAGGTCGTCTGATTGATGCTATTGGTAAAGCAGGTGGTACAGCAATTATTACTGCTGATCATGGCAATGCTGAGTATATGCTAGATGAAGGCGGTCATCCGTGGACAGCGCATACTACTAACCCAGTTCCGTTAATTTTGGTAGAAGGTGAAAAAGCCAAAATACCCGGATATGGAACAAATGTGGAATTAAGAAATGACGGCAAATTAGCCGATATTGCCCCAACTATTCTGGATATTTTACAGATATCCCAACCACAAGAAATGACAGGGCGATCATTACTTAAAGCCGCAGAATATGATTTACAACTAACTCGTACTCCTGTACAAATAGGTTTGTAAAATCGTAAAATGGTAGGGGTAAAGCAAGAGCTTCATTGATGTCAACTTAACGCAAAATCTTGATCCCGCAAGGAACTCAAGTTTCTTGCTAATAGCGAAAGTCATCTAAAAGATGACTAAATACTAGGAAAATTTATTAGTCCGTTTTA
This sequence comes from Dolichospermum sp. UHCC 0352, assembly GCF_009711925.1. NCBI lineage: Bacteria > Bacillati > Cyanobacteriota > Cyanophyceae > Nostocales > Aphanizomenonaceae > Dolichospermum > Dolichospermum sp. UHCC 0352. The sequence continues at coordinate 6,392 of NZ_VIKY01000163.1, forward strand.
ACGGACTTGAGCTATGAGACAGGGAATTTATTCCCTGACGGGTGTGGAAGCCAAACAAATAAGCCACTTGTACTGAGCTTGCGATGCCCTGAGCCTGTCGAAGGGTCGAAGTATCTGTAACCTAAGTTGACACCAATGAGCAGTGTTAAACCCCTACACCAAATAATAATCTTAAATTTAAAATCTCTGACGTGACTCGTAAATCATTAACTAAAAAACAACGGGCTTTAGAAATTCTTGCCCGTATTCAGTATCTTTATCCTGATGCAACTTGCTCTTTAGATTATGCAACTCCTGTACAATTATTAGTAGCAACTATTCTTTCCGCTCAATGTACAGATGAAAGAGTGAATAAAGTTACACCAGGATTATTTGGGCGATTTCCTGATGCGGAAAGTTTAGCAAATGCAGATTTAACAGAGTTAGAAGAATTGGTACGTTCGACGGGTTTTTATCGCAATAAAGCCAAGAATATTCAAGGTGCTTGTCGAATGATTGTCAGTGATTTCAATGCTGTTGTTCCCAACAAAATGGAAGAGTTATTAAAGCTGCCAGGAGTAGCACGGAAAACTGCAAATGTAGTTTTAGCCCATGCTTATGGTATCAATGCTGGGGTGACAGTAGATACTCACGTTAAGCGGTTAAGTCAGCGTTTGGGGTTGACGAAAAATACCGAACCTGTAGGAATTGAAAAAGATTTAATGAAGTTATTACCCCAACCACATTGGGAGAATTGGTCAATTAGATTAATTTATCATGGTCGGGCTGTGTGTAAAGCCCGTTCTCCTGGTTGTAATCTTTGTGAATTGGCTGATTTGTGTGATATGAATTTGTCTCTCGCAGAGTCGCAGAGTCGCAGAGAGTAATATTGGGGAGTATTGGGTTGGGGTTAATTAACAGAAATTTATATTCTCATGTCCCTATAATTGTGAGTAAGGGTGTAGAATAGAGAATGCTGTCTTTCATTACATTAGGGAATTCATGGCGAAAAAGAGTATGATTGAGCGCGAGAAGAAACGCGCCAAAATGGTAGCTAAGTATGCTGACAAGCGGGAAGCACTACTAGAAGAGTTCAGAACAGCAGCATCTCCGTTGCTAAAGCTAGAAGTTCACCGCAAAATTCAACAATTACCCCGCAACAGTGCGCCTACTCGTAAGCACAACCGTTGCTGGTTAACTGGTCGTCCTAGAGGCTTTTACCGTGATTTCGGACTATCTCGGAACGTCCTCCGGGAATGGGCCCATGAAGGTTTGTTACCCGGTGTTGTTAAGTCTAGCTGGTAGTTAGTTGTCAGTGGTTAGTTGTCAGTGGTCAGTTGTTAGTTGCTAGTTGTCAGTTGTCAGTGGCTATTGGCTGTGAACCAACGACCAATGACCAATGACCAATCACCAATCACCAATCACCAATCACCAATGACCAATCACCAATCACCAATGACCAATCACCAATCACCAATCACCAATTACCAATCACCAATTACCAATAAATAAGATATTATTGACCACAACAATGATCAATTCCCAGACTATCTAAGAGTAGATCGCTAACGGCGTTGGCGATCGCAAACTCCCCAAAAAAGCTTTTAGAAAAATCAAATGATTGCATCTCTGTGACAATAGCAATTACCAGAGAACCTAAATCATTTTCTCCTTCCATGCGTTGTCTCACAAAAATCTGTGATGCCCGCTGGGCTATATTTTGATTTATTGCTTCAGGAATAAACTCTTGATCAAGCCAATGCAACAAGTTTTGTTGTAACCATTCTCCTTCTTCTTGGGGATTTTCCGAAGGTGGTAAGGTAATGGGTGGAATTGCTTGAGTCATTTTTGTTTGTATATTTTATATAGAATTTGTTTGCTGTGGGTAATCTCAGAAGAAGACAATGGAATACGATGTTGCTGCTATTATTCGGGGTTATGCTCAAGGTTATTTTCTCATGTCTGATGAGAGTAATAACCTGGGATGGTATGGAAGTAACGAACGGACTCTAATTCCTTTAGATGAACGCTTTCGCTATCCTAAATCATTACAGCGTGTTCTTAATCAGGAACGATTCACAGTAGCCGTTAACCGGGACTTTTTGGGTGTGGTTGCTGGCTGTGCTAACCGCGATACAACTTGGATTTCTCCAGAATTAGAAAAGATTTATTGGTTACTTTACCAAACTGGTTACGCTTATAGTTTTGAAACTTGGCAAGGTGATGAATTAGCTGGGGGAATTTTAGGGATTGTCATTGGTGGTATTTTTATTGGTGAATCCATGTTTTTCAATATTTCTGAAGGTTCTAAAGTGGCAATGGTGAAATTGGTAGAAAGATTACGAGAAAGAAAATTTCTACTATTTGACGCGCAAATGATGAATCCTCATTTAGCCAGATTTGGTGCTTATCATGTTAGTAGTGAAGAATATGAAATTTTACTAAAACAAGCATTACCAAGTCCTTGTAAATTAATTTGATTGGTAATTGGTAATTGGTAATTGGTCATTGGTGATTGGTAATTGGTAATTGGTGATTGGTGATTGGTGATTGGTGATTGGTGATTGGTAATTGGTAATTGGTCATTGGTAATTGGTAAAGGCAGGGTTTGGGAAGTAGTGAGTTGTCAACCGTGACAGAGAAATTGGATAAAATCGGGTTGATTAATTAGTAAGCGGTTAAGAAATTGTTGAGTGAGAGAAATAAAACTCTTGCCTGTTTCCTAATTAACTTTTTCCAACACAACACAGCTAACAGAAATATCTTTGAACAACCATAATGCGTATTTTAGAGAATCGAACCACCTCAGAGGTTGGTAAATGGGTAACATAAGTCGAATGACCATTGCGAGTGTATATAATACAGGTGTAATGGTAGTTGATTGCACTAAATAACCTCCTGCGAGAATTTCTCCATTGACAATTTTGAAATCGGGAAATAGGCTACTCAATTCCTGGATATCAGGTCGAAACATGGTATCTATAGGATCGCGGTGGTAGGGATATTTATAAGGAACTGTAACGAAAATATAGCCAGATTTAGGGATAATAGAGCTAATTATTTGACATATTTCTTCTCTATTCGTTACGTGTTCCAATAAGTTAGAACACAATACAGATTGAATATTCATTTCTGAAAGTTTCTGTAAAAAATCAAGGTCGCATAAATCCCCCACTAGATCAACACCTGTATCGTTTTTCATGTCCGCATGAATTACTGAGTAGCCCTTTGTTCTAGCAGGTTTGAATAATAGTTCATCAATCCAAGGTTGTTCATGTTCTCTAAATTTTTGGTTTGAACTACCAATATTGAGTATAGGGAATACAGTGTTTGGGTCGAGAGAATAGATAATATTTGCCAACCACCTAGCTTCTTCTTTGAACATAATGATTTAATGCACCGTCATTGGACTATATCAACTAAGAACTAGACTACTAACGATAGAATTAGATTGGTAAGATTATTCACTATAAAGCCATCAAGAACCATGCCCTCTGATATTGCTGTCGAGAAGAAAAAGTTAAAAAATCCACCTTTGCAAATGCACTACTTAGGCGATCGCGTGTTGCGACAACCTGCAAAGCGTGTTACCAAAATAGATGACGAACTCCGCCAAATAGTGCGCGAAATGCTGCAAACTATGTATAGCTCAGATGGCATTGGTTTGGCTGCACCTCAAGTTGGTATCAATAAACAGCTGATCGTCATTGACTGCGAACCAGATAACCCAGATCATCCGCCATTAGTATTAATTAACCCGACGATTAAACAGGTTAGCAGTAAGCTCTCTGTGGCTCAGGAAGGGTGTTTAAGTATTCCCAACGTCTATCTAGATGTAAAACGTCCAGAAGTGGTAACAATCGCCTATAAAGACGAGTATGGCCGCCCCCAAACTTTAAAAGCCGATGATTTACTGGGTCGCTGTATTCTCCACGAACTTGATCACCTTAATGGCGTGGTATTTGTAGATCGTGTAGAAAATTCCTTGACTTTAACCGAGGAGTTATCGAAGAATGGCTTCTCGTATCAAGCAGTGAAACCAGTAGCATAGGGTGGTCTAGTAGTGTATTTAACTCCAAAAAGCGGTTTATTTTTAGGTGGTGCTTGTTTTACAGCGATTGCGGCTGTTGGTTCGGTGTTTGAATTGAGTTATGGAGAACCAAATTTTGGTTTCCAAACCACTGCCATTATCCTAGCTTTGAGCATTCCTCTCACCGTATTCTTTTTTATTGCCGCAGTGAAGGATGCACGAGCTAATATGAAATAAGCATCAGGTATATGAAAAAGGTAAGAGGATGAACGAGGAATGCACACTTCACCCTTTTACCTTTTATTTTTTACTAAGTAATGGAACACTATCAAGAAAAGTTACAGCAAATTGCTTGATTAGGTTAAAAATCGGCAAAAAACTACTCAACTACGCTATAATAAATGCTCTCTATACTTCAATAATAACTAATTATGAAAAAAATAGAAATAGAACTAGATCAAGAAACTTATGACAAAATACAACAATTAACTCAGACTAATCATTGTCAAATCTCAGACTTAATTAAAGCCATGATTGAGCAATTGACTCAACCAGAGATTCTCAACGATTCATTTATTGGCAAATGGTCAGATGATGCAGAATTAGTTGATCAACTGATTGAAGATATGTTAAAACATCGAACCTGAAAAATGCTAAATTAACAGTGAAAAATAAAACTTTAATTGATACAGATATTTTATCGGAAATTCGGAAAGGTAAAAATCCCCAAGTTATAGCTAAAGCTATTGCTTATAAAACTATTTTTAAAAATTATACAATATCTGTAATTACAGTCTCAGAAGTTATCAAAGGATGGAGAAAATTAAACCGCAATGATCGGATTCAGGAATTTTTAATAGATTTACCACAAATGGAAATCTTATCTTTAGAACAAAAAGGTGCTGAATTATCTGGATTAATTTATGCCGATTTAGAAAAAACTGGACAAACTATAGGATTAGCAGATGTATTAATTGCTGCAATTGCTATAGAAAATAATTTAATTTTAGTAACAGGAAATACTAAACACTATCAAAAGATTCAATTATTAGGTTATCCTTTACAATTAGATAATTGGAGATACTGATTTTGGGATAATTTAAATTCTGCCAAATAAAATTATGCTACCAACTTCTACCCAAATACTCCGACTTTCCCAAGGACATCTCAACTTACTCGCAGCTTGTCCGCGCAAATTCCAGCATAGCTATTTAGAACAACTGAATACTCCTTTAGATCCTAAACATGAAGAATATCAAATTTTAGGGAGTCGGTTTCACTTACTTATGCAGCAGCGAGAAATGGGTTTACCTATTAATAACTTACTACAAGCAGATCCTCAATTGCAAAATTGGATGACTGATTTTAGGAAAATTGCTCCAGAAATATTTATAACTAATATTGATAATCAAACTTTTCGAGAAAGTGAACATTATCGAACCTTGCAAATTGGAAATTACCTCCTCACAGTTATTTATGATTTATTAATTGCTGATCAAAATCAAGCCCAAATTCTCGACTGGAAAACCTATCCCCAACCACCAAAATCAGAAACATTAGCTCAAAATTGGCAAACAAGACTGTATATGTATGTCATGGCAGAAACTAGCAACTATTTATTAGAAAATATTTCCATGACTTACTGGTTTGTGCAATCAAAAGGGCAAACTAAAAAAATCAAATTTTTATATAATGAAAAAGAACATCAAAAAACAGCAGAGGAATTACATCAACTATTAAACAATCTTACAAAATGGATAAAAGATTATGAATATAATATATCCTTACCGCAAATTAAGGAATATCAGAAAATCTGTGAATCTTGCCAATATGCAGTGAGGTGTCAACGTCAAAAAATCAAACAAGTGAATATAGATATTAATCAACAGTTTCCTAGTTTGGAAAATATTGCAGAAGTATCACTTTGAACTTTTAAAAATATGCAGAACTTTGATGATACAGCAGATTTCGCTCTAATGAGGTACAAACTTGAATTATGAAACTCTTGTAGCAATCCAGGGAATAAATTCCCTGTCTGATAGCTAAAGTCGGTTAAAACCGACTATTTTTCTTATAACGAATTTTAATCTGTCTGCGCTTAGAGGGTGTTTGAAAAGAGAGATAAAAAATGTCAAAATAGAAATAATATCCAAAATTATCAACATGGCTCCATTACCCGATTATCGTCCCAAACAAATGTCCCTAGGTCCCCTAGAAGCAGAAATCCTCAGTATTATTTGGGAATTGAGTTCAGTAACAGTCAAAGATGTACATGATCGGATTCTGGCTGATCCTAACCGCGAATTGGCTTATACTTCTGTTACCACCGTTTTGCGTCGTCTCACGGAAAAAGGTTGGTTAGCTTGTGATAAGCACAGCAAAGCCTTTTATTGGCGGCCATTGCTCACTAAGCAACAAGCAGATATTATTAAAGCCCATGATCAATTACAGCGATTTTTAGCAGTAGGAAATCCTGATGTAATTGCGGCATTTGCTGATAGTTTAGATCAAGCTGCTAGTGACCAAATCGAAGCGATCGCTAAACGCATCCAAGCCGCACGGGAAGCCAGAGGAGAAAAATAGAATTATGCACCTACTCATGATTATCACTGCTGTAACCATTGCTTGCTGGTTACGATCCTCTGGCAGTATCCAGCCAAGAAATTGGCATTTAAGATGGCAAAAAACCTTGTTTTTATTCCTTTTTCCCCCCTTACTCATATTCATGACAGTCACTTCTATAGTCTGTATGGGTACGCAGGGAAAAATGGGCGGAATGTATACCGACTCTTTTAGCTATCTCCTCGCATTAATTTTTCTAGGATTTTTGAATACCGTAGGTATCAACCTCGCTTTTCAGGGCTGGAAAGCCATTAAATCTGCCCGTGAATGTCCCCAAATTACTCTAGATGGTAAATCAGCCCGACTTCTACAAACAGAAGCTTTATTTGCTGGACAAATGGGTTTTTGGCAACCTGAATTAGTTGTTAGTCAAGGACTACTACAAATTCTCTCTCCAGCCCATCTGGAAAGTGTTTTAGCCCACGAACAAGGGCATTATCAATATAGGGATACGTTTTGGTTCTTTTGGCTGGGCTGGGTGCGTTCTTGTACCGCCTGGTTGCCGAATACAGAGTCTTTATGGCAAGAATTGTTAATTTTACGAGAATTACGGGCTGATAGTTATGCTGCATCTCAAGTAGATCCTTTAGTATTAGCAGAATCCTTGCTGTTAGTCGTGAGGAATAATCTAATTACATCAGATATTTGTTGTGCTGCTTTGGGTGCAGGCGATCGCTTGGAACAAAGAATAGAGGCTTTATTAACACCATCTGAACCAGTATCAGAAACGCAATTACAATCTTGGCATATTTTTTTATTGGCGTTTCTACCCTTGATTACAGTAGTATTTCATACTTAAATGATTTCCTCTCTCCTGATGACGATACAAGGGGTTTAGCACTGCTCATTGGTGTCAATTTAAGACCCACCAGGGAATAAATTCCCTGTCTCATAGCTCAAGTCCGTTAAAACGGACTCATAAATTTTCCTAGTGTTTAGTCAAATTGGTAAGTATCCTCTGGCTCTATTGGAAAAAGTAGCTTAGGACACAATATATGAGATTAATGATCTTCACAAATTGATTTTTTTAGGAAATATTTACCAATATAACTGGTAAATATTATGATAATCTTGGTAAAAGTATACTGAGTGTCAATTCCATGAATAAAAATTTCTCTCAGTCCAGTTTGCCAATCAAAAGAAGAAAGCTACTAGTTTTAATAGCGACAGCATTAGCTACTTTACTACTGGTTATGGGCTTACCAATCCTGACTTCTTCTCCTGTATCAGCACAATCTAATAACAACTTACTCATATCCGCCGCTGCTAGTTTAAAAGAGGCACTGGAAGAAATTAAACCTCTTTACCAACAAAGTAAACCAAACGTCAATATTAGCTATAACTTTGGTAGTTCCGGTGCATTACAGCAACAAATCGAACAAGGTGCGCCGGCGGATATTTTTATATCTGCGGCTAAAAAACAAGTAGATGCTTTAGAACAAAAAGGACTTTTAGTTCCAGGAACTCGGAATATAATTGCTAAAAATCGGTTAGTTTTGGTAGTACCTAAAAATGCTGTTGGTATCACCAGTTTCTACAGTCTTAAAGATGCGAAAGTTAAAAAAATCGCTATTGGTGAACCGAGAAGTGTACCGGCAGGACAATACGCACAACAAGTATTAGAAAAGTTGAAAATTTGGTCAGAAATTAAATCAAAACTGGTTTTTGCTAATAACGTGCGTCAAGTTTTAGCATCTGTAGAAAGTGGCAATGCTGATGCAGGTTTAGTTTATATAACTGATGCCAAAATCTCTGATAAGGTCAAAGTTGTAGTTACAGCAGATGAAAAATACCACTCTCCCATTATTTATCCATTAGCAGTTGTTAAACGTAGCAAAAATGTTGATGTTGCTAAAGAATTCTCTCAATTTTTATCTAGCAATCAAGCTAAAACTGTATTTAAGAAATATGGGTTTATTTTGCCTTAATCATAGGTGAAATTTCAGATTCCCGACTTCTGACAAGCAATGAAAAGTAAAATCGCCCAAACCCTCTTCACTCTTGCCTCTGGTTACTGAGCGAAGTCGAAGTATTGCCTCAAGCCTAGTGCCATAAGGACGATTTTCAATGCTAACCTACTTAGTCAAACCTTAAAAACTATGCCACAGGATTTGTCACCGCTTTGGATATCTCTCAAAACTGCTTTACTAGCAACGTTTATTACTTTCTTTTTGGGTATATCTGCTGCTTATTGGATGTTGGGATATCGCGGTAAAGCCAAATCTTTAATTGAGGGGATATTTGTTGCACCGTTGATTCTACCACCTACTGTGGTGGGATTTTTACTGCTGCTATTTTTCGGTAAAAATGGTCCGGTTGGTAAACTGCTAGAACCGTTTGATACCACAATTGTGTTTACTTGGTATGGTGCAGCGATCGCTGCTACAATAGTTTCCTTCCCATTGATGTATAAAACTGCACTGGGAGCTTTTAGCCAAATTGATGCCAATCTGCTGCGAGTAGCGAGAACGTTGGGTGCGAAAGAATTCACAATTTTTTGGCGGATTAGTTTACCCCTAGCATTTCCTGGGATTTTAGCTGCCACTACCTTAGCATTTGCGCGGGCTTTGGGTGAATTTGGGGCAACTTTGATGTTAGCAGGTAATATCCCTGGACAAACTCAAACAATGCCAATGGCAATATATTTTGCTGTGGAAGCGGGGGCAATGAATGAAGCTTGGTTTTGGTCAATTGTAATTATGATTGTTTCTCTTTCAGGAATTATTATAGCTAATTTATGGCAAGAATTTCCAGCTAAACGCAAACTCACAAAAGTACCAATAAAGCAAATAAAATTAGCAAGTAAATCTGATTCTTTATTAATTGATTCCTATACATCTAGTTTAGTTTTAGATATTCAAAAAAGACTAGACAACTTTTATCTACAAGTTGCCTTTAATACTGACAATCAACCATTAGGATTATTGGGAAGTTCCGGGGCAGGAAAAAGTATGATTTTGCGTTGTCTAGCGGGGATAGAAACACCGAATAAAGGACGAATAATTTTAAATGGTAGAGTATTATTTGACTCAGAAAAGAACATTAATATTCCTATTCATCAACGACAGATTGGTTTTTTATTCCAAAACTATGCCTTATTTCCACATCTGACTGTGGCGCAAAATATCACTTTTGGTTTACCGAAATATCTAAATGCTAAAGAAGAGGTAGAAAAGCAATTAATAGCCATGCAATTACAAGGATTTGGCGATCGCTATCCGCACCAACTTTCCGGGGGACAACAACAACGGGTAGCATTAGCTAGGGCTTTAGCCAGCAAACCAGAAGCATTACTTTTAGATGAACCATTTTCTGCCCTGGATACACATTTACGCAGTCAATTAGAACAACAAGTTGCAGAAATTCTGGATGATTATTCTGGAGTAACTTTGTTTGTGACTCATAATATGGAAGAGGCTTATCGCCTATGTCCCAATTTGTTAGTATTAGAACAAGGAAAAGCCGCTCATTATGGTTCTAAATATGAGATATTTCAACATCCTGCTAGTGTAAATGTTGCTCAAATTACTGGTTGTAAAAACTTTTCTCGTGCTAATATTTTATCACCTCAACAGATAGAAGCAATTGATTGGGGTTGTACTCTGGAAGTTAGAGAAAAAATTCCTGCAAAATTATCTCATGTTGGTATTCGCGCTCACCATTTGATTTTCACTAAAGATCCTCAACAAGTAAATACATTTCCCTGTTATTTAGTTCGTACCAGTGAAACACCTCATAGAATGACAGTATTCCTTAAACTTAATTCTGTGGGAAATCATCCCCATGATTATCATTTACAAGGAGAAATTTATAAAGAAAAATGGGTAAATATTCAAGATCAACCTTTTCCTTGGTATGTACATTTAGATCCTTTGAGGTTACTGTTAATGGAGTAAATAATATGTAGGGGTTTAGCAATGCTCATTGGTGTCAACTTAACGTAAAACCCATAACCCAACTGGGAATGATAGCGCAGCGTGGCGTAAGCCATATTCCCAGTCTAATAGCGCAAGTCATCTAAAGATGACTGAATACTAGGAAAATTTATTAGTCCGTTTTAACGGACTTGAGCTATTAGACAGGGAATTTATTCCCTGGCGGGTGTGAAAGCCAATAGATAAGCCACCAATGAAGCTCTTGCTTTACCCCTACTCTTAACTTAATTCCAATAAACCTTGATAACCTGTGACAATACGATTTCCATCTTTGAGAATGTGAACTTCAATTTGATCACTAGCCCAAGTAATTTTATCTGCAAATTCTGGGTTAAAGATATTTACATTTTGATTACTAGAAGAAACGGGAGAATCAGGAGAATTAACTGCTAGAGATTTGACAAAAGGACCATCAATTAAAATATCTAATTCTGCTAACAATTCTTTTGCACCTGGAGGGGCAGAATTAGATTGTAATTGTTGAAGAGTGAAACCAGTAAAAGACATGACATTTAAACCCGCTGCTTTTAACTTTTTCGCTAGAATTGTTAATGCAGGTGCTTGCCAAAATGGTTCACCACCGGAAAAAGTTACACCCGTATTATGGGGATTTTTGAGAATACTTTCAGCTAGGGTATCAATAGCCACTAAATCATTAATCTCAAATGCCCAGGAGTCGGGATTAAAGCAACCAGAACACTCACGGTTACAGCCTTGTACCCAGACCACAGCCCGACAACCAGGGCCATTAACTTCTGATTGGTCAACATAACCCATAATGTTAAGATAACCGGGGGGAATGTCCGCGAGTCCTAGAGATGGGTTCATGGGCTTGGTTTCCATCTTTTGTCAACTCCTTTTCAACTTTTCCTATTACTTGCTAATATAGCGAGACTCTGAAAAAGTGTGGAGAAAGAAATTATAAGCTTTTTTAAAGATTGATGATTTTGTGTAATCAACCTTTAAGTTATCTTAAGATTTTGCCCAGGAGGGAGTGGATGAACGCGCAGCAGAGATAGCATGAAAGAATGCAAATAGTCTGTGGCTGGCTTGACCAGAATCCCGGCATTTTTGCAGATCGAAAGACCGTAATTCTTTTTCTATGACGTTTTCGACATCAGCAGCTAAATTTAACCTCCCTTCATTGAGATAACATTCAGTTAAAAATAGCAATTTCTCAATATTAATTTCATTGGTTTCCCATTGAATCTCGACAGGAAACTCATAATTTTTTTCTAATGTTCCCCCATGGTAAACATTTTCCATGAGTTTATTGCTGATAATATATTTAACTTTATGGGTGTTAGCCAATTCTAGCAAATCATCAGCAGTTGGCTTCAATCCCAGACGACGACGGAACACAGAATCAATAATTTCATACTTGCTATTGTCTGGAAATACTGTGACAACCACAGCCGCAATTCCTTCAATATTTCCATAACATCCGATGATGTTTTTACTTTCTTCACCGTGAACAAATAAGATATCCATAATATGCACCAACTAAATTAATAACAGGGAATTGAGTTGATAAAATTCTCTTAGATCAGAGTGAGAATGCAAAACTCAATACCGATAATCTACCAGACTTTTTCCAAAAATTGCAGCTTTGTTCAAAAAAAAAGAGCCTTTTTATAAATAGGTTAATTTTAGATTAATTACAAACTAAAATCTATTTCTCTAGATAGATGAAAGGGCAGATTTTATTTTGTTTAATCAAGTGTTGCTCAAGTCAGTCAGATCCCCGACTTCTTTAAGAAGTCGGGGATCTTATTGTTCATAATCTTAACCTGAATAAGAAATATTATTAAGATATCGTTCCGCACCTGCACCTAAAACCCAGCGAATAGTTGTAAAAAACCGAGGCCAATTACCTGTACCATTACCAAAATATTCTGCTGCAACTTTCTCTTCTAAATCATTTATATCAATTGTTTCATCATCAAGTTCTTCATTGATTTCGTCAATTATAGCTAATCGTTGATCTTTTAATCTTGTAACATTAAGTCCAAGGTGATCAATAGTAAAATGAATATTTTCAATAGGAATACCAGCTTTTAAACAAGCGATTTCATCAGGTTTAATTTCACCAGTTAAACTACTGAATTGAAATAAACATAATGTTGGTAAATTCAGAGGATTTAATAACTTACCATCAGGGATAAAACCATCTTTTTTGTGACCACAACAACGGGAATACTTGAGTAATTTTGAATTTTGCTCATGATCATCTTTCCTCGTTTGCTCGTTCTCACACTCTGTATAAGAATGAATTATTGAAGACGCTGCTTTTTTTTATTTTAGTGTTTGTACTTGGGGATAATTAAGAATTTTGGCATCAGCGGTTAATAAATTGCAATTATAATACCTAGCAGTAGCAACAATCATTTGATCAAATGGATCACTATGAAAACCATTTAATTTAGTTGAATCGACTATTATGGGCAAATTTAAATTTAATAATTGCACTCCTGGATAAGTTAATGCTAATTCTAACCATTCATTAATAGCTAATGGTAAAATTAAGCGCTTTTTTTCCACTAATTTTGCTATCTCCCAACAAGAAAGAATACTAATTCCTAAATCATCTTGTTGATAATTTTCTAGCCATTGTCTATGTTGTGCTGTCAATCTTGCATCATTTTGTACCCACCAAACCCAAATATGTGTATCAAGTATAATCATTGTAAAAACTCCCAATCTTCTAAAGCTACAGGTTCAGTAGGATCATCATAGCGGTAAGGCTGAGTATTCTGTAAAGGATAAAGATTGGTATTTTGTGTTTCTAGAGATTTAATTTGATGTTGTGCGGTTTGAGGTTGTAAAATAATCACTTCCACAACATCACCAGCATGGAAAGGCAAACCTTTTAATACCAAAGTTCCATCTTCAGTTAAAGCAGTTTCGATTTTATGAGCATTCATATTATCAATTTGGTGTGTTACAGTTGATTTTATTTTAACATATTACCTCGTTACCGTTAATTGCATTTCTTTGGTGTTAATAATTCTAACTTATTCTCTAAAATCGTCCCTTTCAAATTTGCACCCTGAAAATTTGCCCCCCTAATAGTTGCACCTTTTAAATTTGCTCCTGCTAAATTTGCACCTTTCAAATTAGCCCAACTTAAATCAGCTTCCGTTAAATTGGCTTCCGTCAAATTAGCTTTAGATAAAAATGCGTTTCCTAAATGAGCTTTGGTTAAATTAGCCTTATGTAAGTTAGCTTGATAAAGTTGAGCAGTCATTAATTCTGCTTCATATAAATTTGCTTCACTCAAATTAGCAGTAATTAAATTAGCTGCCATTAAAGTTGCAAAACCTAGATTACTACGAATAAGTTGGGACGCTGATAAATCAGCACCTTTTAAATTAGCATTTTGCAAATCTGTACCAATTAAATTTGCATCATTAATCATAGCATTTTCTAGATTTGCACCACTTAAATCAGCACCAATAAAGTTTCCAAAACTTAAATCAGCCTGTATCAAGATTGCACCACTCAAATTAGCAATACTCAAGTTAGCTTTACTTAAATTAGCTTCAATTAATTTAGCTTGGTAAAAAATAGCATTACTGAGATTAGCATGACTAAAATTAGTTCGCACTAATAAAGCGTGAGCTAAATTTACTTTATTCAAATTTACTCCTTGAAGATTTGCCCCCCGCAGGTTTTCTCCTAGTAGATTTGCACAGCTAAGATCAATTTCAATGTGGGGATTTTTGTTTCTCCATTCTATCCAAGTAACTGCACCTGATCGTAATAAATTGAGATGTTGTTGATTTGCCATTTTTTACTCCTTTACTCGTTCCGCTTACCTTGAGGATTTTCTCTTCCTGGTGAATTTTCAATTGCTGCTAAAGCGCCCGCTGCTCCTGCTAAAATATCCTGTTCTGAGCCACCTAAATAAAGTCGGCCAAAACTACCTACAGCTTGAACTTCCAGAATATTAATTTGCGCGGCTTTTTCTGCTTCATTGGCTGCTAATGCAGCATAAGCCGCTGGTTCAACTTCTAATACATAAAGGGTTTGTCCTGCTAATAGCAGTTGTCCCCGACGGGTACGGTTAATTAGTTGGGTTTGATAAGCGTCAATATTACGGATAATCTGACTAGAAACTACACGAGGTTTGAGACATTCCTCTTTTTTCACACCTAGAAACGCCAAAATTGCATCTCCAGCGGCTCGCGTTTCCCCTTGAGAGCCGGAATGCACTTCTAATAGTCCATATAGCCGTTCTACTACTTGCACTCCAGGACGAACAGAAGCAGATTTTAGGGCTACGTCCGTAATCTTGTTTATTTCGATACCAGGGGAAATTTCAATCCATAGGGATGTATCCCCCGGTAATGGTAAGAAACCCTGGGCTACTGTTCCCATGTATGCGGCGTGTTGAGGTTGTAGATTGTCTAGAAATACGAAGCTGCGTAATTCTATACCCAAGGTCTTAATTCTCCAGTTATGATGGTAGATTTAGATCCCCGACTTCTCGAAGAAGTCGGGGATCTGCAATATATGAGTTTACCGTTAAAGTGGACTGATTTGGTAATTGGTGTGCCTACCCGCTTTACCCAAGTGCCTAATGCTAGAATAAAAAACAGCCAATTACCCAGACGAATCTTGTAAAAACCTAGCTTGAAGTTAATAGAGAGGAGTCTGTAAATTTAACAAGTTTTTTACCGTCTCGGCTTTTAATTACTCGTGCTGGTACGCCCACAGCTACGGAAAATGGGGGAATATCTTTAGTGACAACAGCACCAGCACCTATCACACTACCTCTACCGATAGTGACACCATCCAAAACTTTCACTCCATCTCCTAGCCAACAGTCATCCTCAATCACGATTCCTTGACTAGTAATGCCTTGGTATTTGATTAGCTGTGTTGGATCTGTAAAGTTGTGATTATTAGCATATATCCCAGTATGGGCTGCAATTAAACAATGCTTGCCAATTGTAATATTTCCGGGGCCAGCAATACAAGCACTAGGTCCAATAAAAGTATCTTCACCAATGTGAATCCGAGTATTATCTAACGCCCCAATCACCACATTATGCTCAATCACAACTCCATTTTCTAGCTGAATTCTATTATTTTTATGTCCTCTTCCATCTATACGAACTCCTTTGAAAATATAAGTTCCATTCCCAATTTCAATAGCATCAGCACCAAGAAATTCAACGCCATCTTGAAGATAAACTGAGCTACCTATGCGCGAAAAAATAGCGTGATATAGAAAATTGCGTAACTTTACACCCCCAAAAATTGTGGGGATATCACCAAGAAAAGTAGTTAAAAGAAGTTCTTGAAATCTTTTCAATCTTGATAAATGTTGTCCGTGATTCATGACTTTATTACTGCTAACTAAATTGTGATATTGGAGATTTGTGGAATTATGAACTGCTCAAATAAAGACATCCCGTATTTGAATCTTGCCGTGTACCATATATATTTCTATGTCTGCATTTTGAGTAAACAGATCAATAGAAAATAATATGGCTAATATGAAGTTTTCCAAATATTTGAAAAACCCAACGCAAGTTTTTAAGGCTAAAAGCTATTAAATACAGGTATTATTTAATTGTTAGACATAATTCTAGAATTACAGCAGTTTGCAACTGTCTGCATTCGTTATATATGTACTACTCGGAAATTAAGGCAATACTTTTTATATTTAGAAATAATAATAAATACTGAATTTTCATGCTTTAAGACAACATCAAATTTCTAACTATTGCTGCATATAAGTTAGTAATTTGACAAACCATTATAATTCAGATATTCAATTACCAAATATCAAAGTATTTATTTCAATTCAATTACATCTATTTATGCTACGCTGAAGTAGGCGTTAAATTTCTTCACTACCATCTAGATGTAATTGTTGAATTATTCATTAAATTTCCCAGTAAGTACAATCACTTCAAATCAAGGGGGAGTGTCTCCAACTTCCGCCATCACATTAAAATTAATCATCGGAGCAAACAAATAAATACTTCCCCGATTACTATAACGGCTTACTTGCAGCCAATTTTTAGAATCTGCCGCTGTTGTAATCATAGTATGCCAATAAAATTTACTTATGCACTCTTCCTATAAAACGCCTTGATAGTGACATAAATAATGTCCTTCTACTATCCTAAAAGAAAGTTGCAAAATAAATATAAAGTAATAATAAAGTTTAAACATAAATTATGAAGATTTAAAAGTAAACTTAGTTTTATGATTAGTATGGTTACAGCCAGGATACTCTATCAATAGGACATAAGTATAAATAATACTTACGAAAAATAGGGTATTGATTATTGCTGTAGTTTGTGATTTCGTAGTCCAATTTAATCTAAATTAAAGTAAAAACTGTATCTATGCTTACGACTTTAATTTTCCGAAATATACTTTTCATTACAGCTTTAAAAAAACATAATAGCGAGAATGGGGGCAGAAGAAATGATTGTTTATTTGCTCTTGTGAAATAATGGTAGCCATCTCAGAGAACATTCAGAACCGATTAACTATACAAACTGTAGAAATTGCCCCTAATACCACTGCGATTCGTTCTCTTGACTGGGATCGGGATCGTTTTGATATTGAATTTGGTTTACAAAATGGTACAACCTATAATTCATATTTGATTAGAGGTGAACAAACCGTTTTAATTGATACTTCTCACCAGAAGTTTCGTGATCTTTATTTACAGACTCTCAAGGGTTTAGTTAATCCTAAAACTATTGATTATATAATTGTTAGCCATACTGAACCTGATCATAGTGGTTTGGTAGAAGATATTTTACAGTTAGCTCCCAGAGCCACTGTTTTAGCTTCTAAAGTAGCTTTGCAATTTTTAGAAGGTTTGGTACATGAGCCTTTTTCTAAGCGAATTGTCAAAAGTGGCGATCGCATAAAAATTGGCAAAGATCATGAAATGGAATTTGTCAGTGCGCCAAATTTACACTGGCCAGATACTATTTTTAGCTTTGATCGCCAAACCCAAGTTCTCTACACTTGTGATGCCTTCGGAATGCACTACTGTGATGATCGCACTTTCGACGAAGATTTAGAAGCAATTGAAGCTGATTTTCGCTTTTATTACGATTGTTTAATGGGTCCTAATGCTCGTTCTTTGCTAAATGCAATGAAGAGAATGGGTGAACTTGGTGAAATTAAAATTATTGCCAATGGACACGGACCATTACTACATCATAACCTTGATATTCTTAGAGAATGTTATCACAATTGGAGTCAAAAACAAGCGAAAACAGAAACTACTGTCGGTTTGTTTTATGTCTCTGGTTATGGACATAGCGATCGCATAGCACACGCAATTGGTGATGGTTTACAAAAAGCTGGTGTTGGTGTCGAAGTATTGGATTTAAACACCGCAGAAAGTCAAGAAATTCAAGAATTAGCCGGGAGAGCTTCTGGTTTAATTGTAGGTATGCCTTCTACCAGTGCAATCAAAGCTCAATCTGCAATTAGTTCATTATTAGCAGTTGCTAAAAACAAACAAGTTGTGGGTTTATTCGAGTCCTATGGTGGTGATGATGAACCCATTGATACTCTCAGACGCAAATTTATTGATTTAGGTATTAAGGAAGCTTTCCCGGCTATTCGCATTAAGGAAACCCCCACTGATGCTACCTATAAACAATTTGCAGAAGCCGGAAATGGTTTAGGACAATTGTTAGTGCGGGAACGCAATATTAAACAAATCAAATCTCTCGACGTGAACATGGAAAAAGCGTTGGGAAGAATTAGTAATGGTTTATATATTGTCACTGCCAAAAAAGGCGATATTAGCGGCGCAATGATCGCTTCTTGGGTGACACAAGCCAGTTTACAGCCTTTAGGTTTTACCATTGCTGTAGCTAAAGATCGCGCTTTAGATAATTTATTGCAAGTAGGCGATCGCTTTGTTCTTAACGTTCTGGAAGAAGGCAATTATCAAGACCTGAAAAAGCATTTTCTCAAACGTTTAAATCCCGGTGCTGATAGATTTGCAGAAGTAAAAACCCAAACTGCTAAAAACGGTTCACCCATTCTTACCGACGCACTCGCATACATGGAATGTGAAGTTGTTAATAGCATGGAATGTAGTGATCACTGGATTTTATACTGCACAGTTGCAGATGGAAAAGTTTCCAAACCAGATGGAATTACCGCAGTCCGTCATCGCAAAGTCGGAAATTACTATTAATTAGTCAGTTGTCAGTTGTCAGTTGTTAGTTGTTAGTTGTCAGTGAATAATTTTCTTTCTTCTTTCTTCTTTCTTCTTTTTTTTCTTTCTCCTGACTCCTGACTCCTGACTCCTCATATTTACCCATCTTTCATAATTATTATGACACTTCCAGATTCATTTTCTAACGCTGTTGAATCCGCTAAAAATTGGGTTTCTCAAGTTTTTTCGACCCAACAAGCATCCATGAGCGATTCCAGACCAAGAGACGTACAAATCCTACCAATTGCTACTAACACAAAGGTGATGAGAGCGCGGAGTAAATCGCGGTTAAGATTTGAAATTGAGTATGCTCTAGAACGGGGAACTACTTCTAATAGCTATTTAATAGAATCCGATAAAACTGCTATTACAGATCCTCCAGCAGAAGGATTTACAGAAATTTATTTGGAAGCATTACAGAAAACAATCAATGTGCAAAAGTTGGATTATGTGATTTTGGGACATTTTAATCCCAACCGTGTCCCAACTTTAAAAGCAATTTTACAATTTGCACCACAAATTACCTTTGTTTGTTCTCTTCCCGCTGCGAATAATTTACGTGCTGCTTTCACCGACCAAGATATCAAAGTTTTAGTCATGCGGGGGAAAGAAACCCTAGATTTAGGTAAAGGTCATGTTTTGAAATTCTTACCTACTCCTAGTCCTCGTTGGCCAGAAGCACTTTGTACTTATGACCAACAAACCCAAATTCTCTTTACAGATAAGCTATTTGGCGCACATATCTGCGGTGAAGAAGTATTTGATGATCATTGGGAAACTTTCAAAGAAGACCAACGTTATTACTTTAATTGCCTCATGGCTCCTCATGCAACTCATGTTGAGTCAACTTTGGAGAAAATTTCCGATTTCCAAGTCAGAATGTATGCTGTTGGTCATGGACCCTTGGTACGCACCAGTTTAATCGAATTAACAAAATTATACAGTGAGTGGAGTCGCTCTCAAAAAGATAGAGAAATATCTGTAGCACTTCTCTATGCCTCTGCCTATGGTAACACTGCCACCTTAGCACAAGCAATGGCTTTAGGATTAACCAAAGGTGGCGTTGCAGTTAAATCTGTGAACTGCGAATTTGCAACCGCTGACGAAATCCGCACTGCATTGGAACAAGCAGATGGTTTTATCATTGGGACTCCCACCATAGGTGGACACGCACCTACTCCTATTCATACCGCTTTAGGAATTGTCCTCTCTACTGGTGATAATACCAAACCTGCGGGAGTATTTGGTTCTTACGGTTGGAGTGGTGAAGCTTTAGACTTGGTAGAATGCAAACTCCGAGACGCTGGTTATCGTTTTGGTTTTGATACCCTAAAAGTCAAGTTTAAACCTGATGAAGTTACTCTCAAATATTGCGAAGAAGTCGGTACAGACTTTGCTCAAAGTTTGCGAAAAGCCAAGAAAGTTCGTGTTCCTCAACAAGCTGCAACCCCCACAGAACAAGCTGTAGGCCGGATTATTGGTTCTGTCTGTGTCATTGCAGCCAAGCAAGGAGAATTTTCTACAGGGATGATGGGTGCTTGGGTATCTCAAGCTACTTTTAATCCACCGGGAATTACGGTAGCGATCGCTAAAGATCGAGCCGTTGAATCTCTATTATATCCTGGTGGTAAATTTGTCTTGAATATCCTCCCTGAAGGTGTTCATCTGGAATACATGAAGCATTTTCGCAAGAGTTTCCAACCTGGAGAAGATAGATTTGCTAACTTCCCCAAAGCCGAAGCGGATAATGGCTGTACCATCTTAACAGAGGCTTGTGCATATCTAGAATGTTTAGTGCAGCAGCGGCTAGAATGCGGTGATCATTGGGTAATATACGCAACCGTAGACAACGGTAAATTACTCAAGCCTGATGCTATGACTGCTATTAACCACCGGAAAACAGGCTCATACTATTAATTAGTAATTGCGATAAATTATAGAGCCGTCTAGGAACATTACCAAGGCGGTTTTTTGTAGTCTTTGAGATTTTAAAATTTGTAAAAGTAAAATGTCAGTTGTCAGTTGTTAGTAGGGGCGAAGCATTGGGAAGATAAATTATCGGTCATTGCCAAAAATAGTTCTCCAAATGCTTCGCCCGTACAGTTGTCAGTTGTTAGTTGTCAGTTGTTAGTAGGAATTCCCAATTCTCAATTACATAGATTGACTCAAAAATAGAAATCCTACTTGCAACAAACCGACAACAAAACCTAAAACACCACCTAAAGTGACAATTGCTTGTAATTCATTTCTGACAATTCCCTCAATAGCATCTTCTAATTCAGCAGGTGAGGTGGCTTTTACTCGTTCCACAATCACTTGATCTATAGATAAAATAGGAATTGCTTGAGCAACAATAATTTCTAAATCTTGAGTTAAATACTTTTCTAAAATTAATGCTAAATCCCGTGCCACAACTTCTAAAGAAGTGTTGACAACGGCTGAACTACTTAAGCGATTTAACAAGACAACAGAAATTCTTTCCCAGTCAGCCGATTCTGTTAATTCTTTGAGCAAGTCCCTACCACTATTTTGGAGATATTCACGCACACTATCTCTAATCGTTTTTCGCAGTTGACGGACTGTACCAACAGGAAGATTTTGCAAAGATAAATTTTGTAATAATTCCTTAATGCGATCGCGCATTTTTAAATCTTTAATTAATTCTTGCAATCTTTTATTAGTTGCTTCCTTTTCATCTAAACAAAATGTCCGTAACCGAGTCAAAGTATTCTTCAACCCAAACAGATTTGCCACTACCCAATAAGTACCACTGGTTTTTTCGCGAAAACTCTCATCAATGGTGTGAATTGTCCGATCTGTTAAAAAATCAATAATAACTTGTCGTAATCTATCGGGAGGTAAAACTATCTCTAATAACCAATCAGCGAACCGGACAGATTGTTCTTCACTAAGTTGAAACTCTAATAATACCTTATCAAATATTTGGTTAATTTGCGTCTCTAAAAATGTTTCTTGTCGCGCTAAAACCTTCAAAAGACGTGGTAAAGATTCACCCAATAAATCACGTAAAACTCCCGCCAAAATCTTAGTGCTACGAGGGTTTTTATCACCTTTAACTTGATCAACTACCAGACGTAATAACCAGAAAATTCCGCCTTGTAGTCGTTCAGGTTGCAGGAGTCTTCGCGCCAGATTTTGCATTTCCTCTGGAGTCAGTAGCGATTTCATAATCGCATTAGCAATATTTTGTCCTAACCGTTCCTGATTACTAGGAATTAAACCTGGCGTAAACGGGACTTTTTTCCCCAAAACATAAACTGCTTTATAGGGACGAAATAACATCTTTATGGCTATGTCGTTGGTATAATAGCCAATTAATCCACCCAGGATTGGGGGTGAGATATACAATAAAATTCGAGACAAATCCACAGGCTTTTGGATTAGGTAATGGGTAGTGGGTAATAGATAATCGGCAATTACCAATTACCTAATTACTACTAATACTCCCATCATACCGTTAGCAATGGGATAGTGTGTGACATCCACAAAACCAACTTGATGCGCTAATTCTATTTGCTCTTTCCCAGTAGGAAAGCGGTCTAAACTGGGGCTAATATAAGCATATTCGTCTTTTAAGCCGAGATTAGTGGCCATGGGAACTACAAGATTATCTAAATACCATTGTTGCACTGCGCGGAACTGTTGATTGCGGGGACGATGAAAGTCTAAAATTGCGGCTTTAGCTCCTGGTTTGAGAACACGGTATATTTCTTGGAGACTACTAGGAATATCTTTAACATTTCTTAATCCATAACCCATAGTGGCTGCATCAAAATAATTATCATCAAAAGGTAAATTTAATACATCTGCTTCTACCCAATTAATAGGAGGTAGGGGATAGTAATTTTTGCAGCGCTCTTGAGCAGTATTCAGTAAGTTGGCAGAAAAATCAACTCCGTAAACTTGACCTGTTACCCCTACATGACGTGCTAACCGAAAAGTTAAATCACCACTACCGCAGCACAAATCTAAGCCAGTATCACCAGGTTTAGCTGCGCTCCATTTGACTGTCATTTCTTTCCAAAGGCGGTGTTGTCCCCAGCTTAATTGATCGTTAAGTTGGTCATAAACAGGAGCAATACGATTAAATATAGCGCGGACTTCGTTACTCATTTGTTGAGGGAGTAGGGAACATTAAGTTTTTTGGCACTTTCAGGGGTTAGGCGTTGACAGCGAACTTGGTTTATATATCTCACTTATTTTTTCTGACTATTTTCATAATTAAAACACACATAATAGAAGAATATAGTTTCCCAACTTTATATTTCTTCGCACTCATCAGACAGTATTAACTTTAAAGACGCACTTTTTAATTATGACCGAAACACAGCCCAATCTTCAAAATCCTGCAGAGGATACAGCACAGACAGCCACAGAATTATTAGTCAAGCTGAGACAAAAACAGGGGACTTGGGTGGAATGGGGACAAGCGATCGCTTACCTGCAAAAAAACGGTTACAATCCCCAAGATATCTTTGAAGCCACAGGATTTGAACAGATTCAACAAAATCAGGTGATTGTTGGTTCTCAGGTTTACAATTCTCTGGAAAAATGCGGCTCATCACCAGAAACATTAGCATATTACCAGTACAAAAGTAGTGATGTGTTATATGAGTTACGTGGACTAACTCAAGAAGACCGAGCCAGGACTGCGGATTTGACATATCAATACAAACTTGATGCCGATGTAGTCAGGGATATAGCCAAAGCAGTGAAAGACTATTCTTGGTTTCCTAGTTTACCAGAAGGTTTTAGTAAACATCCAGGAGATGCGATCGCTTATCAATCCTGGAAATATGCTAAACAAAAATCTGACTTATCCGAGCGATCGCGCTTAATTGCCAAGGGATTACGCTTTGCTCACTCCGAAACAGCCAGAAAACAACTAGAACAACTGTTAATGGATTTTAGCGTTACGGCTAAAGTAGCACCGCCTATTTTGCCATTTTATCGGCTAGAAATTGATGAAGACTTACCCCGGATTTTACCAGTAGTAGGTGAATTGCCATTAACTCCACAGGAATTAAAAGCCGTACCATTTATTACCGAAATTCAACCCTTTCGCATTGTTAAATTTGCCGGAGAACAAGCTTGGGTATCTTTACCAGGTTGGAAAGTGCTACTAAATGCCGAAGATCCTGTAGTTGTCATTGGTAAAAGCGATATTTTCCCCAACCCCCATCAAAACAAAGTTGAACCAATTATGATCGTTATAGATCGCGCTCAAAGAGAATGGGATATTTCCAATTACTTTGTGTTTGAAAACGGCGATAGTATTGACTTTCAATGGTTTGAAACTGCACCAGCAATTCCCTTGTTAGGAAAAATGATTGTTTTGGTTCGTCCTAAGAAAGTATTGGATGAAGAATATACCAAAGATGCTTGGCAAATTGACGAGTAAAGTCATCTCAAGATGACTAAATAATTGCAAAGTTTCTTAGTCCGTTTTAACGGACTTGAGCTATGAGACAGGGAATTTATTCCCTGGCGTGTTGTTAATTGTTACTGATGTTATTGTTTAATGATCTAATTTGTCAGAATCAGGATTTACAGGATGTGATTTTCAGTTTTTTCGTGGGGTGGTTACTATTTGTGAGACGGGGAAATTAGCGATCGCATTTTCAAATCTTTGCAATTTCACCCCAACTTCCTTAAAGTCAAGATATACTAAACACGGTTGGAATATGGACTTTTGCGAGATTATCAAAAACCTAGATTTATAGGGGTAAAGCAAGAGCTTCATAGGTGTCAACTTAACGAAAACCCGACAACCCAACTGGGAATGAATTCCCAGTCTGATAGCAAAAGTTGTCTTTTGATGACTAAATAACCATAAAAATTTTTAAATTCTTTAGTAAACTTTAGTTTACTTTGGCTATTAGACCGGAACTTAAGTTCCGGGCGGGTTTGGAAGCTAAACAAATAAGCTATTTGTAGCCTAAGTTGACACCACTAAGCATTGCTAAACCCCTACCTATAGAGTCGAATAATTAAGCCGTTTTGAGTTTACATGATCTAAATTACCAATTTGGATCACGTAAACTCAGGTCATAACGTGAATTTATAGATATTCCCTGTGTGCGATCAAGATATTCTCCACTATAACCAAGCCGCCATAATAAAACTTCATCTATCCATTGAATAGCTTGTTTAATTAAAGGCCAACGCTGTTCATCTGTCATAGTGCCTACTCTGGGATGAACAGCATCATTTCGGACATCAAGAAAAGATTGTATTTTGTCAGGATTGATATCATTAATTAGTCCTATTCGTTCAAGTAAAAGACTCAATCTAATTCCAGTCATGCTTAAATATTTCTCGTCTTCTTTTTGATATTTAGAGGACTTACAATATTCTTTATATTCTGTTTCAACCTCTTTATTTTTCCTGATAGCAAAGAGTAATTTGCACTTAGCTTGTTTAGTCGCATCAGTTTCTTCCTCTACAAGAATGGTATAACTTAACCGCTCAAGAGCAGCACCAGCAGCACTAGCTCTTATTTCCCATGTCATTGGTCGTGTTGCTTGGAAATACTGATTTAACACAAAGTCAAAGGTATCATTCCAAAATGTGTTTTGGATCATGCGTTCAAAAGTAGAAAAACACTTTAAATAACCCGTCAGGTCACTGTTTGATGTGATCCATGAATAACCTAATTGCTCTAAAGGAGTAGTCTGAGATGCCTGAGCGACGGCACAAGACGTAATAACATGATGGAATATATCTTGAGTATATTGTTCACCCTGAACATAAAGAGATCCTAAATATCCCCCATTTGCATAAGACAGAACCCAATTGAGGTTTTTGAGGCGATCTAAAGTATCTTTGAGTGTAATGGTTTGAAGCTCAGAGAAAGTCTCAGGCTCTGTCGCTTTATATTTTGGTTGATAAAGCTGACCAACTGTGGTTATCCGTGTACCTATATTGCGATTTTCTGGCTTGAGCCATTCAAGGGCTTCATTTCGTATTTCCAAGCTGATATTCCAAGTATCATCTATAGGTAAGTCTATACATTTTCCTCCTGTTTTCAATTCTACTTGTTTACCAGTTGCTGTTTCTGTTGTCTGTGTAGTTAACACATTTTGTCCATTACTCATACGTTGAAAGCGAGTATTAGGTAAATAAAATGTAAATATATTAGCTGTCTTGTCAATATCACCATAAAACGCCTGAGCAGTAGAACCTCTCATCGCTCTTACACCAATAACTGTAGAATAATCGCCGCTATAAAATGGCTTGTCTATGGAAAAATAATATCCCTTTAAAGGATTTAAGGGATCTGACTGGAAAACTGCGGAACGTGGAACATTGCACTGAACATTACCAAGCATCTCAAACTCCCAAGTAATGCGCGGTGTGGGGTATATTTCAAGTTCTGCTAATAGACGACCTTCACAATCGTTTATCTTGGCAATGTTGTTGTACAGTTTGACTTTTTCTTTGAGAATTAAATTTTTATCTTGAGGAAGCATTTTGACGTATTTCAAAAAATAATAAAGTTATTATACGTCCTTTGATATTTTTGCGTTAAATTATCCTAGGGCAATCCTAAATACTATGGATAGTAAAGCGATTTTTTAATGTTAGTCAGCTTGTACTTAATTTATGGACATAGATGCATGAAAAAATCATCAATTTGACTGTCAATTACTTGTGCTGGATTCTGATCA
The DNA here is from genome assembly GCF_009711925.1 of Dolichospermum sp. UHCC 0352. Lineage (NCBI taxonomy): Bacteria > Bacillati > Cyanobacteriota > Cyanophyceae > Nostocales > Aphanizomenonaceae > Dolichospermum > Dolichospermum sp. UHCC 0352. The sequence continues at coordinate 32,864 of NZ_VIKY01000163.1, forward strand.
TTAGCTTTAAGACTTAATATTTCTTGCATATCCTGATCGCACAGCATAACTATTAACTTATTAGCATCAAGCCAAGCTCTACGTCTTGCTTTTAAGGCTGAATCACTTGCTTTTTTTCGACTACATAGAATACCAAATGAACGTAACCCAGGAATATATAAATATTGAGATAGTGACTCTACAGCTTTTTGATCAGGAGGATTTACATAATTTTTAAATTCTGTTACAACATACCTAGTCTTAAATTGAATTTGTATTCTACCCCAAATTGGATCACCACTTGATATAGGATAGATAGCATCTAACCTATCAAGTCCATCTTCTGATTTGAATTGAATTTTTGGCAAAAGCAAGGGAGGAATAAATGCATAATTGAGGATTTTAATACAAATATCTTCATATTGCCGCCAATGTTCTCTTCCTGGTGGAATTTGCAGTAAATTTTCTAGTAATTTAGCTGAGTGATTATCCTGAATAGTCTCATTTTCATTGATTGGGTTTATACTTTCATTAGTACAAGCTTTTTCTATCGTTAGAGATGATAATACTTCTTGAGGATGAGATAAATCTGAAGTAAAGATTAAGATTTTATCATCTTTATTCAAAATGTTGGGGTAATTAACATCAGAAATAAAGTCTTTTTTCTCTTGTATATCATGATGTAAATCTGAGGTTATCTGAGATTCATAAGATAATTCTATTTTGTCAGTAATGCCAAGTTCTTTTGCACTATTATCATTTTGATTTTGGATTTTACCTAAAAGAAAATCAACTTCTATATCCCAGACACGAATAGCCATATTTTGTTCACAAACTGAAGCTAGTACAGACTTTTGCGGATGAAATGCTAGACCAGAAATTGCACTTCCATCTTCTTTAATAACTGCTACTAGATCCCATGTGTCAGAATGCCAAACCCGAATGCTACCATCTCCAGACAGAGATGCAAAAAGACGACCATCTGCTGAGAAAGAAACAGAGTATATTGCTTTTGTATGACCTTTAAGAACTTTGATTTGTTCTCCTGTTTCCCAATTCCAGATTTTGATTGTGAAGTCACCGGGTTGAGTTGGTGAATCACCAGACGAAGCTAGTATCTGTCCATTTGGTGACCATGCTGTACTGTAAATGACATCAGGGTGTTCTTTTTGCATTCTGCGGAGTTCTTGGTTTCGTTCGTCCCATATCCAAAGAATGCCATCACCTCCCCCTAAAGCAAGTATTTGTCCATTATTTGACCAAGCTACACAGTTAACCTGAAGCCTTGGATCTTTAAGTTTTTGCAGAGGTCTCCCAGTCCAAACATCCCAAAGTCTAACTATTTCATCATCTCCAGCCGAAGCGAGTACCTGTCCATCCGGTGACCATGCTAAACTCCAGACTTGACCAGAATGTCCTTTAAGAAGACGATGCAATTTACTAGTCTTTAAATCCCATAGCCTAATAGTTTGATCTGCTGAAGCTGAAGCCAACATCCGTCCATTTGGTGACCAAGCTAAACCATATACTTCGGCTGAGTGTCCTTTAAGTGTTTGACTTACTTTTCCCTTCTGTGCATCCCAAAGTCTGATAATTTTGTCGTTATAGCCAGCAGCTATAATTTTGCCATCGGGTGACCATGCAATTATGTTTATTTCTTTGTGACAGGAGAGTGTATGTTGAAGTTTTATTCCGGTGAGGAAGTTGCTATTAGGGATTTCGTTTGACATTAGTAATTGTTTTTTATCAGTTAGGTATTGCTCAGTAATTTTGAATAAATAAGCTTTAAAATATAGTATAACTTGTCAAGGATTGAAAAATATTCAACAATTATAAATACCAAAGCAGCCAGTTAAATCTTGCTGCTTTAACAAAGACATATTAACCCAGATTTCTCACACCCACCAAATCCAAAGATACGTGTAATAGTATTTTTAACCCAAAATCCAAATAATATTACGCTTCCGGTTCAATTCCCAAAGCCCGTAATTGTGCAGCCAAGCGATTTGCTCTTTCTTCACCAGTTAATAACAAATTACCTTGCAAATCCCACCACCGCAACCAGGGTAATTCTGCATTCTGATATTCACCTTGCCATAAACCCAACTCCACACCCATAGGTGTAATTGAATAATGTCCTCGTTCATTTGCTGCTAATAACTGATATTTTCCACCAATTAATTCATAAACTTCTATACTGGCTTTATTCACTTCATAAATGCCGTAAAAAGGAGTACGAATTACCTGCTCATAAATCCAAAATTTACCTTTCCAAGGAGTTTTATCTCGTTCTTCTGCACCATTCCCCGAAACAAATTCTAAAACAATTGATGGAGCAATAAATTCTTGCCAAAGGACATAGGAGCGTCGGGTTTTACCATTTAAGGTAGGTGGTACATTGGGAACATAGAACCAGTCTGGTGCTTCTGCACCTTTCTCAGGTGGTTCAGTAATACGCCAATAAATACCTAAATCCTGTCCAATAAAATATTGACTATCAGGATAAAGTTTTTGCAACACAGGCTGAATAGAGTCTGTCAGGAGAATACTTTGGGGATGTTCTTGCCAATTTTTCACAAACGTGCCGTCCGACTCTGGTAGTTGGGTATGATCTGGAAGAGAGGTTTCTGGATAAGGGCGTAAGTCTTGATCTTCCTGGACATCAGTTGTAAAAGTCATTATGTCCTCCTGCTGGTGTGAGGTTTATTCTACTTTAGCAAAATTAAGGTGTAAAGCGATCGCCCAGCGCTCCGCAGGCATCGTACGATGTAATAAACCTACCCCTGTAGATATTCCTCTCATTGAGGATATTAACTTAAATCAAATTACACAGCTTGTATAAAAACTAATGACTAATGACCAATCACCTCTTACTAAATTAACAGAAAATATCGCCCTCATTCGCGCCCAGCTTCGCCCAGGACAAACGCAAATGGCGGATTGGCAATCAGGTCCATTGGCGGTGTCTGCTGTGCCTGGAGCGGGAAAATCAACGGGAATGGCGGCAGCCGCAGCGATCGCTATTGCTCGTCAATATGAGTATTATTTAAATACGGGCAATAAGGATTATAAACAGTTAATTGTTGTCACCTTTACCCGTTCTGCAACTGCAAATATTAAATTTAAAATTCGGGAAAATTTAAAGAAATTATCTTTACCACAAACAGGATTTGCAGTTTATACTTTGCATGGTTTAGCCTTAATTATCGCTAGTCGTCATCCTCATTTATCCGGGTTACAGTTAGAAAATGCGACCTTAATTACACCGAATCAAAGTCATAAATTCATTCGCACAGCCGTAGAACAATGGATTACTAATTATCCTGAAATTTATCTGCGCTTACTTGCAGGACAGCAATTTGATGGAGAAGAAACCGAAAAACTCCGTCGTCAGTCAGTGTTAAGAACGGAAGTATTACCAGATTTAGCTTATACGGTGATTCATGAAGCGAAAAGTTCAGGAATATCACCCGCAGATTTATTCAAGTGGAGTGAACAAACTTCAGATAAATATGGAATTTTGAAAGTCGCAGCCGGATTATATGCACAATATCAAAAAATCATGCAGTTGCAAGATTTCATTGATTACGATGATATGATTTTAGGGGCTTTAAAAGTTTTAAAAAATCCTAGTACCTGCCGAATTGAACAAAATAAAGTTTTTGCTGTTTTTGAAGATGAAGCTCAAGATTCTAGTCCCCTACAAACAGATTTATTAGAAATACTCGCTAGTCAAGAATTTGGAGATAACTTAGATAAATCAGCCTTAAATTTAATTAGAGTTGGTGATCCTAATCAAGCGATTAATTCCACTTTTACACCTGCTGACCCTATTTATTTTCGAGAATTTTGTGAAGATTGTCAAACTCAAGATAGACTGGCAGAAATGGATCAAGCTGGTCGTAGTACACAAATAATTATTGATGCGGCTAACTTTGCTTTAGAATGGGTAAATAATCAGGATTTTGTCAAAACTAATCATAGACAACCACCATTTAGAATTCAGAAAATTCAACCAGTTAATCAAGAAAATGGCAATCCTGAACCTGTGGGACAAGGTTTGGAACTTTATACTCCTAGAGATATTCATCATACAGTTGAATTACTTTCCCAAAGAGCAATTGAACTATTTACAGAAAATCCCCAAGCTTGTGCAGCGATATTAGTGCGAGAAAATCGTCAAGGAAGATGGTTAGCTGCGGCTTTAGAACCAATATGCAAAGAACATAAAATTAAACTTTATGATGTGGGAGAAAAAGAACGCCGTTCTCATGTTCCTCAAGAGATTTTATCATTATTGCAGTTTTGTGAGCGTCCCCATTCTCCCGATTATCTCAAAGCTACTTTAGATGTTCTCGTCGAACGGCAATTAATTCCGACTCAAGATATTAACACTCTAGCTAGTCTACCTGAAGAATTTTTATATCCAAGTCTTTTAAGCGCACCCCAAATAAAAATAGTGCAAAAAGCAGCTCATCTTTGTCGAAGTTTACTTAGGGCTTATTTAGAACTACCATTTTATCAAATAATTTCTTTTTTTGCCTTAACTTTAAAATATGATCAAGCCGAATTAGCTACTGCTGATAAACTTGCAGAACGGGTAAATTTGCAAATTTTTGGGAATAGTTCTATGGGGGCAATGATATTAGCTTTAAGTGAAATTGTCAGTTCCGAAAGATTTGAATCTGTAGAACCAGAAAATGTGGAAGCACAATATACTAAAGCAGGGCAATTAACAATTATTACCATGCACAAAGCCAAAGGGCTAGACTGGGATTATGTATTTTTGCCTTTTCTTCATGAAAATTTAATTCCTGGCAGATTTTGGATTCCCCCCCAAGGACAATTTTTAGGTGATTTTACTTTATCAGAAGTCGTCCGCGCCCAAATTCGTGCGGGACTTCACAAAAAACCTATACCTGATATTCCTCAAGCTTGGGAAGAATCAAAATACCTGAAAATCGCCGAAGAATATCGCTTACTTTATGTTGCCATGACTAGAGCCAAAAAACTTTTATGGATGTCTGCGGCTCAAAAAGCCCCCTTTACCTGGAGTAAACCGGAGAATTTACAAACATCAGCCCCTTGTCCAGTTTTTGCAGCTTTAAAACGGCAATTTCCGCGCTGAAATTGGGACGGGACTAAATTGACACTCTCAGGTCTAAACAATACCTTCTCCAAATTGGAAAAAGCCTTGATTTGTAGGTTGGGTTGAAGCATGAAACCCAACAAATGCGTTGGGTTGCGCTGTCGCTTAACCCAACCTACAGGAAATGGACAAGGTATTGCTAAAGACACTGAGTTTTACGCTTACCGGATGTCTCTATAAGCTTCAAATCCCATGACTTTTCCCAATTACCCAATTCCGGCGAAAAAACCGCGCTAATGCCGATTCTTCTAAAGATAAATAAATTGGTCTACCATGAGGACAGGTCCGCGGGTTGCGGGTTTGTTGCCAATTATCTAATAAGGTCTGCATTTCTGGTAAACTCATTTTTGTACCATTGCGAATTGCACTCCGACAAGCAACAGCAACTTGAGCAGTTTGTAGATCTCCTCCCCAACTTAATTCTAAAATGGCATCAGCAGCATCTTCTCGTTGTTTTAACATATTAGGGATGTTTCGCACTGCCCAAAGTTTATCACCAAAAGGTTCAATATCTAAACCAATCCGTTGTAATTGGGAAACCTGCGCTGGTGATAATTGATAAATAATAATGGGAGTTTCCACAGGGACTAATTGCCAATTATCACATAATTGTTCATATAATACTCGTTCATGGGCTATATGTTGTTCTACTAGCCACATTCCTCCAGAATGTTCAGCCACAATATAAGTATTACTGACTTGAGCAATAGCTTTTAAATAATTTTGATTTTCATTACTTTGGAAATTTTGAGAACTTTGAGAATTGAAATTATATTCACCTTTAGATTCTGCTACTTTTAATAAATTACTAACTCTGGTTGTGTGAACAGATTCTTTTATATTAGTTTCCGAAATCCGCAATGATTTATTAATGGCTTCAGTAATTTGTTCTTGCCAAAAAGGTAGTTCATTCAGATAAATTTCTGTTTTCGCAGGGTTACGATTCCAGTTAATTTGTTCAGGGGAAATAGTTAAATGTAAAAAACAAACAGGATAGCGATCGCGTGGTAATGTTTTATGAAAAGCTGAAAATATTGTCTGTTCTAATTCCGGTGATTTAATTATTCTGCCATTAATTGCCACTTTCACCCAATCAGGACGATGACGATGACATCTATCGGGTAATCCTATCACTAAATGCAAAGACCAATTTTCCCGATTGGGGATTTCTAAATTTACCTCATGTAAATCATCTTGTCGGACTTGGGTGAGAATCTGGGGAATTAGTTTTCCCACAGTTAATGCGGGACAAATCGTAAACCATTCTTTATCATTTTGCCAAACTTGATAATTAACATGAGGATGACATAAAGCTATTTGTTGAATTATCCCTTGTACAGCTTTTAATTGCTGATTTGTCGGAGGTAAACCTTGACGACGGTTTTCACAATTAGCAAATAAATTATTAACTGTTACGACAGTACCAGGAGCGATCGCCGCAAAGTCTACTTCTGTTACTTCTCCTTCATTATTGTAATTAATTCGCCAGCCTTCACTTCCCCCTAAAGGACGACTTAAAACTTCTAAATTTGCCAGAGTTGTTAAACTATGTAAAGCCTCACCCCGAAACCCCAAACTGTTAATCTTCCATAAGTCTGCACTAGAATGAATCTTACTGGTACTATGTGCAGTTGCGGCTTGTTGCAAATCATCCAAATTCATCCCATGACCATTATCAGCCACCCGAACTCGCCACAGTTGCGGCCATAAAGAAACAACAATGCGCGTTGCCCCAGCATCAAGAGAATTTTCCACCAACTCCCTGACAACAGCTACCAAAGAATCAATTACTTCTCCTGCCGTAATTAAATATACAACTTCTGTTGGTAAAGCTTGAATAGTAGATACCATAGGAGGAATTAACAATTAAAAATTAAAAATTAAGTATTTTTTGCATCTAGAGAACATTAGCTTACAATATTATGATTACAAAAGATTAATTTTTAGAATCTGCTGTCATTCTAAAGAAATCCGCATTAAGAAGAGATATTTGGTAGATTTCTGATGATATTAGCCGCAGAAAAAACTTATGAGTATTGATTTAGTTGCTGATGTTAATGACTTAAAGACAAGTCTTCAATGGGGTCAACCTGCTTTTACAATTATTGATGTGCGCGATCGCTCAACATACAATCATAGCCGCATCACAGGAGCGATTTCTATCCCCCTCAATGACTTAGAATCTCGCGCCCAAATATCCCTCTACAGAGAACGCCAAATCTATGTTTATGGCGAAAATGACAGCCAATCAGCCCAAGCTGTGAGAACCTTACAATTCCTCGGTTTTACCACAGTAGCTGAACTGGGCGGTGGCTTATCAGCCTGGAAATCCATTGGTGGCGCTACAGAAGGCGTAGAGGGTTAAAGGAGTAGGGGGAGTTGGGGAGGTAGGGGAGGTAGGGGGAGTTGGGGAGGTAGGGGAGGTAGGGGAAGTAGCGGAGGTAGCGGAGGTAGGGGAGGTAGGGGAAGTAGCGGAGGTAGGGGAGGTAGGGGAGGTAGCGGAGGTAGGGGAGGTAGGGGAGGTAGGGGAAGTAGCGGAGGTAGCGGAGGTAGCGGATAAAAGAATCTTGCCTCCCCCAACTCCCCAACTCCCCCAACTCCCCCAACTCCCCAACTCCCCAACTCCCCAACTCCCCAACTCCCCAACTCCCCAACTCCCCCAACTCCCCTGTTCCCTACTTCAACAACCCAGTTAACAAAGATGCTGGACGTTGACTGTGAGGCCAAGCAAAAGCATGGCGGAAAGCTGCATCTTGACAAGCTTGTAATTGTTGAAAATTAATAATGTCGTAAGTCAAAAGATTTTCATATTCAAACGGGAGACGCATATTATGTAATCCCGCATTATCCGTACAAATAGCGATATCAACTCCCGCTGCAAAACAGCGGTCAAAAACTAACTTGAGTTGGCGAATATCCTGTAAAGTTCCTGTTTTCAAGTAAGTTGTCGGACAAACTTCTAAACATTGTCCTCTTCTGGCAATTTCTGGCAGCAATTCAGGATATAAAAGCGGAATTTGGATACCGTGACCAATTCGCATTAAATAGGGTAACAATTCGGGATAACAACCATCCTTAGTTTCATAAAGATGCCCCGTGGTGTTAATACCCAGTGAATGGGCGTAATTATATAAACTGATCCATTCTGCCATTCTTTGGGCATAATAGCGATCGCCACCAGCCATATCTACCGCACAGACATATTCTCTATTTTGCGCCGCCAAATCAATAATTGCCTTATTTACCTCAAAAGATAAACGGGAGTGCATACAAAGAATTTGACTAGTAACAATGGGATATTCGGGTACATGACTAGATTTACCCACAACATCTACAATCTCCGCCATCTTATCAATTCTTTCACCTTGACTTAAATGTTCAGGAGTTCGCAAATAGGGAGTATAGCGTAATTCCAAATAAGCCAAATTCTCAAAAATATATGCACCGCGTAATAAGCGGTAAATGAAGTAAGGTAAAGTCTCCACCGTTTGCACACTTTCCACAAGGGTATGCAATTCTAGATATTCATCCAAAGTATTACGAGGACGAGTATAAAAATCTTCAAACTCTGCATATTCACCAAAGCGAGAAATCAACTCAGTATTATGACGCTGGAAATATCGCCATAGGACACGAGGGACAACGGAACCACCTAAATGCCGATGTAATTCTGCATATAAAGCCATAGTGGTATTTCACCAGAAAAATTTCATCAATCTTAACAAAAACCACTATAAAAAACTAGGACTTACGAATTGACAAAGTTTACCACTTGTCTATTCCCAATTGCTGATTTATAAAAAGAAATATCAAGCTTGTAGTTTAAATCAACATTTTTTCGCCAATTAGTGAGATAATGAGTTCGTGAGGACAAGAACAGACATAACTATATTGTGAGAGGGGGAAATTGTATGAAACTTCAACTATTAGCCGCTATGGCCTTGATAACTCCCCTGTTTCTAGCTAATTCAGTTCAAGCTGGAAGCCAAAAAGATTTACAGAAACTTTTGTCAACTAGAGAATGTATCCAGTGTAATCTATCAGGACTCAACCTCAGTGGCACTCATCTAATTGGTGCAGACTTGCGAGGCGCAAATCTTCAGGGTGCTAACCTTACAAATGCTAACTTAGAAGGTGCTGACTTGACCGGAGCAAACTTAGCAGGTGCTAACTTAACATCAGCCTTTGTTACCAACGTCAATTTGAAAAAAGCCAATTTAAACGGCGCAAATCTTACCCGCGCCACAGTCAATGATTCCAACGTCTATCAAGCATCAATGGACAATCTTAACATTACCGATGCTGGCATATATAACACAGGGATTGGTATTGGTGGCGAAGATGGAGCTATGTTCCCTGATTGGGATTAATAACAAACCTGCCTGCCCGGAACTTAAGTTCCGGGCTAAAAGCTAAAGTGCGTTAAAACGCACTCTATTTAATTCAAAATAAAAAAATTATCCTATTTATGCTAAAATAGTCGGTTTAAACCGACTTCAGCTTTTAGACAGGGAATTTATTCCCTGGCTGGTGGGCGTTAAAACTCTAGGCGGGCTATTCTCAAAAAAGAGGCTATAGATAATTAAATTGTCTATAACCTCAAAGTAAATCTTGTTATCAAACTAACTGATTAAGCAAACGCCGCTTTCTTTAATACATCCACTTTATCAGTGTGTTCCCAAGGTAAATCCAAATCAGTTCTTCCTAAATGACCATAAGCCGCAACGTCCTGATAAAAACGTCCGCCTCTTTCACTTGGTAAGTTACGTAAATTGAACACATGGATAATTCCCGCTGGACGGAGTTCAAAGTTTTCTTTGACTAAGTTCAACAGAATTTCATCATCCACTTTACCTGTACCGAAAGTATCAACAAAGATACTGACAGGACGCGCTACACCAATGGCGTAACTTAGCTGCACTTCACATTTTTCTGCTAACCCAGCCGCAACAATATTTTTAGCTGCATAACGAGCCGCATAAGCCGCAGAACGATCTACTTTCGTGGGGTCTTTACCGGAGAATGCACCACCACCATGTCGAGAATAACCACCGTAGGTATCAACAATGATTTTCCGTCCTGTTAAACCGGAATCTCCTTGGGGTCCACCAATGACAAACTTCCCAGTGGGGTTAACCAAAAACTTGGTTTCCTCACTTGGTTTGATAGCAATATCACCAAATATAGGTTCTACTACTTCTGTCCACAGGTCAGCCTTAATCTTAGCCTGTACCCCAGCATCATCGGTAATATCCCCAATGGTAGCTGTATGTTGGGTAGAAATTAAGATGGTGTCAATGCCTACAGGTTTGCCATCTTCATAAACAATGGTAACTTGGGTTTTACCATCAGGACGCAGGTAAGGGAGAATACCAGCTTTGCGAACTCCTGCCAATCTCCGGGCAATGCGGTGTGCTAAACTGATGGGTAAAGGCATCAGTTCTGGGGTTTCGTTACAAGCAAAACCAAACATTATCCCTTGATCACCAGCGCCGATTTTGTCGAATAGTTCTTCACTATCCTCGGTTCTGGCTTCTTTAGCAGTATTTACACCTTGAGCAATATCCGCTGACTGTTCATCCAAGGCAATTAGAACACTAGCGCTATCCGCAGAAAAGCCGTTACCAGCGTCAGTATAGCCAATTTCCGCAATTTTTTTACGGGCAAGATGGACATAATTGACATGAGCTTTAGTGGTAATTTCTCCAGTAATTAGCACCAAACCAGTATTGACTACAACTTCTGCTGCTACACGGCTATTAGGGTCTTCTGCTAATAGCGCGTCAATGATGGTATCCGAGATTTGATCACAAATTTTATCTGGATGACCTTCTGTAACTGACTCGGAAGTAAATAAATAGCGTCGAGACAAAGGAATTTCCTCCTGATAGATTCTTTTCACTAATGAAATACATTAGTTACTAATTTCTGAAATCATAACAATAATTACAGTTTTTGCAATAAGTATCTTTTATCCCAGTGTCTAAAGGCTTGTATGTATAACAAGAGGCACTCAGATCCCCGACTTCTCAAAGAAGTCGGGGATCTTGTTGTTCAAGTTCTAAGAGGATGTTTTAAAAGTTTTTAATGTGTAAACAGACCCCTCTCCAAACCTC
>NZ_VIKY01000164.1:0-6162 GCF_009711925.1 Dolichospermum sp. UHCC 0352
GGGTTTTAAAGCCTCTCCCCTGGTAGGGGAGAGGTTTGGAGAGGGGTCTGTTTACACATTAAAAACTTTTAAAACATCCTCTAAGATGTAAGTTAGCTTTGTGGTGAAAGCCCAGTGCTAACAGCAATTTCAGGCAAACAACAAACAACCGACAAAGAGCGGGATGGTAAATTACTGGGCGATCGCCATCGGCATTAATCAATATCAATCCTTTCAACCTCTCAGTTGCGCTCAAGCCGATGCTGAGGCAATTAAGGATTTTTTGGTGACACAAGCAGGTTTTCTTCCCGAAAAATGCCTGTTAATGACAAATACTTCACCCCCCATAGGAGAGCAATCCTCCTATCCGACAAAGGAAAACATCCTCTCGTTGCTAGAAGAATTAGCAGCCACATTCTGGCAGCCAGAGGACTGTCTATGGTTATTTTTTAGCGGCTACGGGGTTAACCACAAAGAACAAGATTATTTAATGCCAGTCGCAGGGAATCCTGATCAAGTTCCCGAAACCGGGATAGAAGTGCGATCGCTCTTACAGAGTCTACAAGTTACCGGACTCAATATCTTACTCATCTTTGATATTAACCGCGCTTTTGGAACTCAAGCCGATGCACCCGTAGGACAAGAAATCATCGAACTAGCCCAAGAACTGCAAATGGGGGCAATTATTTCCTGTCAACCTGAAGAATTTTCCCATGAAAGCACAGAATTAGGTCATGGTTTCTTCACAGCAGCATTATTAGAAGCCTTGGGTTCTGCAAAAGGCTACAACTTTGCCGATTTAGCCGCTTATCTGACTTATCTTACCCCCAAACTTTGTCAACACCACTGGCGACCAGTCCAAAATCCCATGACTGTGATTCCCACGACCCAGCCAGCTATTTTACCCACGTTGACATTAGATGAAAACTCAGAAGCACTAATTTTCCCAGCAGAAAGTTTTGCTATCACCCGGACTGCACCTCCTCTAGAAAATAGTCCCTCTAGCGCCACAGATAAGGCTTGGTGGACAGAGAATGCCTCAGTAGAGACTACTTTAAGCCAAATAAAGACCGGGGGAAATTTAGCACTTCCACCAACCTCAGAGTCACTTATTAGCAGCAATTACACCTTAGCAACTTCCCCAGCATCCAAACCGGGGGGCAGATTTATTCCCGCTCTCCCCACAGCTAACACCTATCCTTCATCCCAGTCCGAGCTACCAATTTGGCAACAGTTTATTATTTGGGGTGGCGGTACTATGGTAGTAGTAGGTTTAATTACTACATTTTTACTCCGTAATCATGAGAGTTTCCGGTTTAAAAATTCCTCAAAAACAGTATCTAATCATCGGACTAGCAAACTTCCACTTCCCCAAATATTTCCCACTCCTCAAAATCCTAGTACAGCCCAAATCAATTCAAATACAGACTCTCATAAACGTAATCAAGCTATTTCCGACCTAGAAAAAATGTCTCTTGTCCCTACTCAACCGAGTAATTTAAGTATTGCGATCGCTAAAGCCCAAAGAACTCCAGCGGACGCACCACTATACGCCAAAGCTCAGGAGAATATTCAGGTTTGGTGTCAAATGATTTTAGAGTTGGCACAAGCACAAGCCAAACAAGGAAAATATGAAAATGCGATAGCAACTGCCCAGTTAATTACCAAAAAAGAGCCGCTTCATACCCAAGCCCAAACTGTCATTCAAAAATGGCAACTAGAAGCCAAGCAATATGTAAGTAATAAAACTCTCTTAGATGCAGCTACAGCTTTGATCATTCCCGAACAAGCATCTACATATAATCGCGCTATCGAAGTAGCCAAAAAAATCCAAAAAGGACAACCTGGGTTTGAAATTGCCCAAACGTCAATTAATCAGTGGAGTGAAAAAATTTTAGATTTAGCCAAAATCCGCGCCACTCAAGGAGATTTTAATGCCGCTGTCGCCACTGCTATATTAGTCCCAAAAGTGACGATTGCTTATGAAGATGCTCAGGATGCTATCCAAAAATGGCAACAGCAAAAGAATTAGTCAGTTGTTAGTTGTCAGTTGTTAGTTGTCAGTTGTTAGTTGTCAGTTGTCAGTTGTAAAACTACTACCTATTACCCATTACCTATTACCCATTACCTATTACCCATTACCCATTACCCATTAGCAATATTGGGAAATATCTTCGCCACAGGTATCAGCTAGATAGCACATCGCTTTAAATCGCAAACCTACTACTTCTTCGTATAAAGGATTAAGTTTACACATTGGCGGAATGTGAAACAGTGTTTTCCCAAATACTTTGACATCACGCTCAAATGGACACTGAGCCGGAATGTATTTACACAAACGATGAGCTAATAGGCGATCGCTTACTTGGATGTTATCTAGCCAATTACGCACAGGACGCAAAAAGTCCCAAATAGGCTGGGCTGCAACATGGTGCAATGGATTAACATTAGCTGCACTAGCCTCTACTGGATTTATAGAAATCCAACTTGCTAAAAAAATATTTTTGCTGGTATTTTTAGATACTTTCACAGTAATTCCTCTTTTCTTATGAGGGTATTCACTTGACTAATGAATATAGAGTATGACAAGAACCTGAAGCACAGAACAGGAAGGAAATTCTGTAAGAGGTGTAATTAACTGCTTCCTCTGATTGAATCTATATGTTAATACGTCAATCCGACCATAATTTCCCAAAAAGCAATACTGTACTTGTTCAATCTTATTAGTAACTTGGCACAGTTAAAATTCTAATAAAGACATCTGCCTTTAGTTGTGATTTCTTTTAACTGCAACAAAACTTATTATAGCAATAATTATCAATAATTAAGATTAAGAAAAATATTCTTACATAGCTAAATCTAGTCCGTGATTTTTACTAAATTCGTCATTTATAGTACCTTTTCCTTAACCTATCTAAGTATTGGTGTTGCTATTGAGCTTTACTTGTAGTCCTCTGAGCTTATTGATAGTCCTTACTTTTGGCTGTGGCATCCTCTCTGCCTACTTTCTCAATGACACCATAGCCCTAATTTTTACACCCCTCGCTTTAAGTCTAACTCTATCTTTAGGCTTAAATCCCATTCCCTACTTATTAGCTATAACCGGTGCGACTAACATTGGTTCTGTTACTACACTCAGCGGTAATCCTCAAAATAACTCTCAAACAAAAACGCAAAGATGCCAAAAAACACCTTTGCGCCTTTGCTCCTTAGCGTCTCTGCGCGAAATAATCCTTTAAGAAGCAACCGCAGTAGAACGAGTGCGTCGTCTTCTACCATCAGAAACCTTAGCAGCCGGTTCTTCAGGGACTTGCATCAACAACGTCAGAGAAGGTTGACATTGCAACTCTCTCCGCATAGAACGAGCCAGTTCACGCTCTAATGTTTCCTGCAAACCACCCCAATCTGTATCAGCGGGTTGTCCTTCAACAGGTGAAAACTCTGACCAACGGACGCTGAGAATTTCTTCAATGCGTTGTTGTACCCATTTTTGCAACAGCGATCGCTCGATACTTGTCACCACACCCTGCATGAGAAGTTCTGGTTTAGCCATCAGCTTACCACTCCAATCAATAGCAGCAGCAATGGTCACAGTCCCTTCAGAAGCCATGCGTTGGCGTTCTTGCAACACTTTAGAACTAACCATACCAGAACTCGAAGTATCCACCAATTCAATCCCTGCTGGCACTTTCCCAGCAACGCGGATAGAATGTTCTGTCAACTCAATGACATCCCCATTTTCGATAATGATCATATTTTCTGCCGGAATGCCCATACTTTGAGCAGTTTCCGAATGCTTGACTAACATCCGATGTTCACCGTGAAATGGCACAAAGAACTTGGGACGAGTTAAAGCAATCATCAGCTTTTGTTCTTCCTGACAACCGTGGCCAGAAACGTGAATCCCCTTATCCCGTCCATAGACCACTTTTGCCCCCTGAATCATCAATTTATCAATGGTATTAACCACCGCAATTGTATTACCAGGAATGGGGTTAGCAGAGAATAAAACCGTATCTCCTTGGCGAATTTTGATATGGGGGTGTTCTTTATTAGCAATTCTTGTCATTGCTGCCATTCTTTCACCCTGAGAGCCAGTAGTTAAAATCAGCACTCTTTCATCTGGCATTCCCCGCACAGTATGCAACGGTTGGAACAGGCTATCTTCACATTTGATATAACCTAAATTGCGGGCATGGGCGATTAAATTCAGCATGGAACGACCAACAATCGTCACTACACGATTATGTTTTCTTGCTAGTTGCAAAATCATGTTAATGCGATGGACGCTAGAAGAAAAAGTCGTGATAAATAAGCGCCCAGTTGCGTGGGAAAATTCTCGGTCAAGGTTAGGAAAAACAGCCCGTTCAGAAGGTGTAAATCCTGGCAATTCTGCGTTAGTGGAATCACTCAATAAGCAAAGTACGCCTTTTTCACCATGTTCTGCCAGACGTTGTAAGTCGAACTTCTCACCATCTACGGGAGTATGATCAATTTTAAAATCTCCGGTGTGGATAACTACGCCTATTGGTGTATGAATAGCAACAGTGAAGCTATCAGCAATGGAGTGGGTGTTACGG
This sequence comes from Dolichospermum sp. UHCC 0352, assembly GCF_009711925.1. Classification (NCBI taxonomy): domain Bacteria; kingdom Bacillati; phylum Cyanobacteriota; class Cyanophyceae; order Nostocales; family Aphanizomenonaceae; genus Dolichospermum; species Dolichospermum sp. UHCC 0352. Next base: position 4,560 of record NZ_VIKY01000164.1, read on the forward strand.
ATATATTCAACTAAGAAATGCTTGCCAATTCGCACCATGTCACGGGGCATAACTGTTCTTAATTCTGTGCGATCTTTTACCCCAGCTTCTTCCAATTTACCCTCTAGCATTGCCATTGCTAGTCTTGGTCCATGAATCACTGGAATATCAAATTGCTTCAAGTGAAAAGCAATTCCCCCAATATGGTCTTCATGACCATGAGTGACGATCATCCCTTTAATTTTGTGGCGATTTTCTCGGAGATAAGTTGTGTCAGGTAATACAATATTTACCCCGTGCATGGCTTCTGTGGGAAATGCCAATCCTGCGTCTAAAAGGACAATTTCGTCTTCATACTCGAAAACGCAGGTATTTTTACCTATTTCGTGTAAACCGCCCAAAGGAATAATTTTGAGAGCGGAATTAGCTTCGTTTTTAACCATTTTGTCCCGGATATTTTTGTTAGTTGTGAATCAGTTGATAGTTCGGTTTCTGGGATGAAAGAAAAGACCAAATTTCTGTTTAAATTCAGTTTTTGATGGAGTCCTATTCAATTTTGTTTACCGAAAACGGACTTAAAACTGAATGATTTTTATATGATTCAGTTGTAGCACAGGTGTTTAAATTGCAATAAAGTAACAATTTGTACACATTATTTATAAATCACTCACCTATTGTGGCTGGGATTAAATTCAGTTTTTGCATGACTGACTCTAATTTTTTAGATACATCCGTATCAGCGTCACACAGGGGTAGACGAGTTGAACCTACTTCCCAACCTTGCAGTTTTAGTGCTTCTTTGACAGGAATGGGATTGGTAGTTAAAAATAAAGCTTTAAACAATGGAAACAGTTGCAGATGAATGTCGGTAGCAATTTGAGTTTTTCCCACTTTCCATGCTTGAATCATTTCTTGGATTTGATTACCCACTAAATGAGAAGCTACACTGACTATACCTTGAGAGCCGATCGCTAACATGGGCAGGGTTAAAGAATCATCTCCAGCGTAAATCTCAAATTCTTTTGGTGTCAAGCGACGGATTTCACTCACTTGATCTAAGTTACCACTGGCTTCTTTAATGGCAACAATGTTATTAATTTCTGCTAACTTGACCACTGTTTCTGAACTGAGGTTTTGACCTGTGCGCCCAGGAACGTTATATAACATCATTGGCAGGTCGGGACAGCATTGTGCTATTGCCTGGAAATGTCGATATAATCCAGCTTGTGGCGGTTTGTTGTAGTAGGGAACTACTTGTAAAGAACCATGTACTCCTATCTTAGCGGCTTTTTGGGTGGCAGCGATCGCTTCTTTGGTGTCATTAGAACCACATCCAGCCATTACTTTAGCTTTACCTGCTACAGTTTGCAATACCTCAGCAAATAATTGGTATTCTTCGTCCCAAGTCAGGGTTGGGGATTCCCCTGTTGTTCCACACACCACCAATGTATCTGTACCGTTGTTAACTAGATAATCTGCTAGTTTGGCAACTACATCATAACTAATACTACCGTCTGCTTTAAACGGCGTAATCATAGCGGTTACAACTGTTCCAAAATCTCCCACACTCTTTTCTCTCCTAATTTGTTAGTTGTCAGTAGGGGCGAAGCATTTGGAAGATAAA
>NZ_VIKY01000165.1:0-3978 GCF_009711925.1 Dolichospermum sp. UHCC 0352
TTGAGATCATATTTCGTCGCACCTTTATTATCCATCCAATACCTTAAACATTTGTTTTGGATGAACTGAGATGCACGAATAGCCTCGTCTATTGCGCGATACTGCCTATCTTTTCCTTTAACTTTGAACTCGTAAATTATCATGGTTTCGACCTAAACACCACAAAATTATGCTAACTCATATATTATAATTTTGTCAACGAGAAAAACTTTCTGTGGAGGCTGAAGCCTCTATCTGGCTTTCATCCCTTGCCTAAAGGACAGTTGAGTTTTTCCGCCACGCTCCAAAACTCAACTTCAAGGGTTTTCAGCCTAGTCTCTTATAAGGTGGGCGAGTCCCACCCTACTTTTAGTTTTCTGGTTCGATACCTAATGCTCTTAATTGTGCAGCTAGTCTTTCAGCACGCTGTGTTTCCTGTTCTGCGCGTTGTTTTTCTTGTTCTATCTCTTGTCGTTTTTGTTCTACTAACTCTGAACTCCACAACAATAAATTTCCCTGTTCGTCCCACAATCTTAACCATTTACCAGTTAGGTTTTCTCTTGTACCTTCCCACACTCCCAGATAAAGATTCATTTCTTCTATCCAGTAAAGTTGGTTTTCGTGAGGATTTTGCAAAGTGTACAAACCTGTATTAGAGTTTAGCTGGTAAAATTCTAAACTACCGTTATCGGGTTCAAAAATAGCGTAATTGGGTATTTTTAAGATTTTTTCATAGAAAAACCATTTTCCTGGAGGATAAGTTGGTTTAATGGAATATTCTGTTCCGTCTGTATCAGAAATAAATTCCATAACGATAACTGGAATATCTCCCTGGAGTTGGGGTGTATAACTACGAAAGACTTCTTTTTTAGTGCCGCGAATTTCCGGGATATAAGCCCAATCAGGAGCTTTAATGACAATTTTGCCATTTACGGTGGCACAGATACCGTAGTTAGTCGTTGTGAGGCAACTGGGGGGAAGTTTACCAGCTAGTTGGAGGCTTTCAGTCAGGGCAGAGGCTTGGGCTGGTTGATAGATGTTGTCCACTGGATCATCTGGGAGAATGTAATCATCGGGTAGTTTTTCCCAAGTGATTTGGTATGCTTGGGTAGCAATGATCATGATGGGTTTTCCTGTATTCAGGTTGTAAATTCTAGTTTAACCAGTTATTGCCATTACAGCATTTATTATTGTTCATTTAACCATCCTTATAAATTAGAAATTTTACTAAAATAATTAATTGCCAAACGAAGTTTAGTAATGGGTTTAACCCTTTCCACCTGTAGCACGTTTGATGACAATTTGCTGTATCATCCTTATCTTTAGCAGCTATTAAAGGATAAAAATCAATTATGGTTGGAGGTTGTATTTTTAACATGATATTTTACCTATCTCTAACTCTTAATTAACCAGCATTTATATTTTTTATTATAACTAAGGGACTTCCAAATAAAAAAAATACTCAACAACCTAATGCAAAAATCTCTCAAACCCTTATTCCTCTGTGTCCTCTGCGCCTCTGTGGTTCGTTAATCAGGATAATTTATTTCTTGAAAGTCCCTAAAATTCTTAACTTATAATTACATTAATTGATGCTTGGATAATTATTTATAATTCACTATTACACAAATAAAGACTTATAACTTAAACCCCTCTCCACAACTGGAAAGGGGTTAATTGTCACTACTGAAAACTCAATTCCAGCAATCCTTAATAAGCATTTTGTAACTCATAAAAATCAGGTGAGATGTAATCTTTACGTAAAGGCCAACCTACCCAATCTTCTGGCATCAAAATCCGTTTTAAGTTAGGATGACCTTCATAGATGATGCCATACATATCATAGCTTTCCCGTTCTTGCCAGTCTGCTGTTTTCCAAATCCAGTAAACTGAAGGCAAAGAGGGATTTTCTCTGGGTAAAAACACTTTCACCCTGATTTCTTCAGGACGGTCAGCATTATCACTAACTTTAAGTAAATGATAAACACTTACCAATTCTTCTCCTGCACCTAAGTCAATTCCTCCCTGAAATTGGAGATAATTAAACCCATAGGCATACAAAGCTGTAGAAATAGGCAGTAGAAAATCTGCGGGGACTTTAATTATTTCTACTCCGTTAGCGTCAAGTTCTAGAAACTCATGGAAAAAGCCATTTGACCCTAACCATTGGGAAACTTTACCGGGTTTAACTAGAGGTGCTTCCGCTACGGGAACTGGTTTGGATTCTTCTTCAGCCACGTGCTTGTTCCTCCTTCTGTGTCTTTGCTGTCAACAATCCTGGGGGTACAGCCATACCAATTGCTTCCGTCAATTCTTTGGGGGGATTGAAGCGGGTTTCTGACTGCATATATTTACCAGTTAATATTTCGGGAACTGGCTTCATATTATGAGTTGTACTGTAGTAGCGGTGAACTTGCTTGATGTTATCCCGTTCCTGCATAGACTCGTTGGCAATTTTTTTCCGCAGTTTAATAATTGCGTCAATAATCGCTTCTGGACGGGGAGGACAACCAGGCAAATATACATCTACAGGAATCAGCTTATCAACTCCGCGCACTGCGGTAGGTGAGTCAACGCTAAACATTCCCCCAGTAATTGTACAAGCGCCCATGGCAATCACATACTTGGGTTCGGGCATTTGTTCATAAAGACGCACCAATTGGGGAGCCATCTTCATGGTAATTGTTCCCGCAGTGATGATTAAATCGGCTTGTCGGGGGCTACAACGAGGAATTAACCCAAAACGGTCAAAGTCGAAGCGAGAGCCGATTAATGCCGCAAATTCAATGAAGCAGCAAGCTGTACCAAACAGTAAAGGCCACAAACTAGAAAGTCGCGCCCAGTTGTAAAGGTCATCAACGGTGGTTAAAATGACGTTTTCTGACAGTTCATGGGTAACTGTCGGCCGTTGAATGGGGTTGATGATTTGTTCTTTGTCTGGGGTGATGATATTAGAATTTAAGACCATTCCAAAGCTCCTTTGCGCCATGCGTAAACTAAGGCGATGATAAGAATCGAAATAAAGACTAGGGCTTCGATAAATGCCAATAAACCCAAACGGTTAAATGCAACTGCCCAAGGATACAAAAATACTGTTTCTACGTCAAAGACAACGAAGACCAGAGCAAACATATAGTAACGAATGTTGAACTGAATCCAAGCTCCGCCAATGGGTTCTAGTCCGCATTCGTAAGTTGTGCGTCTTTCCAGACTGTTACCAGTGGGTCTAAGAATTTTTGAGGCTGACAGTGCTAGGACTGGAACTAGGCTACACAGGAGAAAAAAGCCTAGAAGGTACTCGTAACCGCTAAGAACAAACACAATGTTTTTCTACCGCTAATGGTGTAAGGGAATAAGCTATCAGTTATCAGAGTTATAGCTTGACAGGCGTTTACTGATAACTGTTCACTGCAATATATGGATCATGTTCTTTTACATTATATCTTTTAGGGCTTTCTCGAATTTGTATTGAGATCCCTGACTTTTCTAAAAAGTCGGTGATCTCAGTATATTTGAATCCTTTTGATTATTAACCTCAGTTTCTAAGCACTTATAAACAAGTCGAACTATTTATACTCAACACGGCTTAATCATTTGATTCTGTGGGTAAGGGTTTAGCACTGCTAAACCCCTACAAATCTAGGTTTTTCGTAATTTTGTCAAAGTCCATGTCCCAACCGTTTTGGTTAATTAACAGTAGGAAGTTTGACTTGCTGAATATCCTCTAAACAATCACAAAATGATTGACATTCAATGTTCCGGTTAAACCCGTAACTTCAATAATGGCATCATTAGCCGCATTAAACCCTGCTGTTGCATCATTAATAGCCACAAAGGTTTTTTGTCCAAAACTGAATTGAGCCGCAAAATTTGACCCAAAGGCTGCCGCAGTTAATTTTGCTACGATACCAGCAGCATCCAGGGTATTAACTGCGCCCACATTCACAAATCCGGCTCGTGCGGTAGAAACACGGAATAAATCATTACCTGTGGTGGCGT
>NZ_VIKY01000166.1:0-18400 GCF_009711925.1 Dolichospermum sp. UHCC 0352
GTCACCGAGTCAGGAGTCAGGAGTCACCGAGTCAGGAGTTCAGAAGGAAGGAAGAAAGAAGACAGAAAGAAGACAGAAATTTCTCCCCCTACCTCCCCTACCTCCCCCGCCTCCCCTGCCTCCCCTACCTCCCCTACCTCCCCCGCCTCCCCTACCTCCCCTACCTCCCCTACCTCCCCTACCTCCCCTACGTGAATGTATAACTTAAAGGTTCAAAATCTTTTTTTGTAACCACTGCAACTCAAGTAATTCTTAAACTACTTAATTTGATGCAGAATTTCTGAGTGAATGCCCATATTGTGAGTGTAAGGAGAGAGAAATTCATCAGCAGTCATGGCCATGGAATTCACAGCTACGGCTTGATTGGGAATATCTTTACCAGCAATTAGCTGTTCTTGCATCCAACTATCAAAAGCTTCCTGTGACTCCACAACTACTTGGCTTTTCATCACCCCGTGATATGGTCCACACAGTTCAGCACAAATAAGTTGATAATCACCCGCTTTTCTGGGAGTAAAACGCAAATTGGTTTGTCTACCAGGAATGGCATCCTGTTTCACCCGAAATTCTGGAATCCAAAAGGCGTGGATAACATCACTGGCTGTCATGTTGATTTCCACTGTTTTGCCAATGGGTAAATGCAATTCACCTGTTGTTACGTCATTATCTGGATAGGTAAATAACCAAGCATATTGCATTCCAGAGACGTTAATGGTTAATTCTGCTGGTTTTTTAACGGCATCAGCATCGGTATCTAATTGTGATACTTGTCCAGATGCTTCTGTACTGATGAGGGTGGCAGCCATTGCCGTTCCCGGCATATTCATGGCATTTTCCATCATCGGGGCAGCATGAGCCGAATGGGGATCAAAGCCGCCCATGTTGTTATATACATCAAAACTGTAGAGAGAAATACCGATAACGATAATTGCGGGGATCGCTGTCCAGAGTATCTCTAGAGGCACATTACCTTCAATTGCTGGCCCATCTGCATTGTCACCAGCCCGACGACGATATCTAATAACAGCGTAAATTAAAACACCTTCAACAATCAAAAATATGCCTGTAGAAACAGTCATCATGGTGTTGAATAGACCATCTACCAAGGGGGCTTCGTCTGAGGCCGCTACAGGTAATAGACCGTGATTTTGACCGTACCAGAGACTGGCGAGGGTGAGGACAATGCCAATGAGTAATGTCCAGATTGCATTTGGAATTTTCACGGCTGATTTCTTGATTAATTGACTATTTTATCTGTAAGTTACTTCACTTGTTAAAGTAACTCTACATACTAAGGTAGTGCAGGCAATGAGATATAGTATCCGCTGGTCTGAAATCTTTATTAATTTTTTCGATTAAGAACACAATTTTGAGTACAAGGGAGATAAGTTGTCTTGCCCAGGTTAGATGACAATTAGGCAAAAAATTTTCAGAAATTTCCATTAATTCCCATTAATTCCCATTGATTAATTATTTCTATCTGCAAAACAGCACGAAATCTTACAGCGGAAACTAGCTAAAGTGATCCAAAGTGTAAGGGAAAGCTGATTTCTATATTCTGACCTATAGGTTAGGGTAAGTAGAAGTCGGGACTAAATCAAAATAGAAAATTTTCAATTTCCAGCACAAGCGGTCCAAAGGTATTGTTAATGAACGAATTTGTCCTAGAACAACAAAATAAAGCGGCCACAGTAGCACAACAGCCCCAGGAGATGATTCGTCGCTTGGTGTGGAAAATATGCGTAGCCACCTTAATTTTGATGGCTATAGGCAGTGCCACCCGCGTTATGAATGCTGGACTCGCTTGCCCTGATTGGCCTTTGTGCTATGGGGAGTTAGTTCCAGCCAAACAAATGAATCTCCAAGTGTTTTTGGAGTGGTTTCATCGCCTCGATGCAGCTTTAATTGGCTTTAGTGCGATCGCCCTTTGTGGTTTATCCTGGTGGCATCGTCAACATTTACCCAAGTGGCTACCCTGGGCTTCCACATTTGCCCTGTTTTTAATTGTCTTCCAAGGGATTCTGGGAGGACTGACTGTAACTGAATTATTGCGGTTTGATATCGTTACCGCCCATTTAGGAACAGCGTTACTATTTTTCACTACGTTGTTAATTATCGGTACAAGTTTGATTCCCTATCAAGGCACGGGAACAGTAGGAAAGTTGCCTTGGGTGGGTTTAACTGCTGCTGTTTGCGTCTACTTACAAAGTTTATTGGGTGCAATAGTAGGTTCTCGTTGGGCTTTGCACCAATGTTTGTCCGGGGAACAACTTTGTGATGTCATGTACAGCCATATTTTTGGCTTAGTACCGCCAACCATCGCTACTTTAGCAGTTGTTTTAATTTCTTGGCGCACACCAGCCCTACATCCGGCTTTGCGAAAACTGGCAAATCTGGCTGGTGGCTTGTTGATTTTACAACTTCTTTTGGGTGTGGCTACCTTCCGTTTACATTTACAAGTTGAACCCCTTACCGTTTCTCACCAAGCTATCGGTGCGACTTTACTGGGGACTTTGGTAGTATTTACAGTTTTATCACTGCGGGATGGTTTGCTTCCTCCCTCACCAACACAGTAACTCCTTCTTCCTCTTTCTTCCTCCTTCTTCCTCCTGACTCCTGACTCCTGACTCCTGACTCCTGACTCCTGCTTACAGCGGTTTGCTGACCAGTTCTTGAAAAATAAGGAAAAAGACCTAACATGATTGAGACTAATGTCTCTCGTCGTCAACACGACACATTTCTCCAAGTCGTTCAAAGTTACTACCAGCTAACCAAACCCCGGATTATTCCCCTACTATTAATTACCACTGCTGGGAGTATGTGGATAGCCGCTAAGGGTGAGGTAGATCCCTGGTTGTTAATTATTACAATGATTGGCGGAACTTTAGCAGCAGCCAGCGCCCAAACTATTAACTGTATCTATGATCGAGATATAGATTATGATATGGAGCGGACACGCAACCGCCCCATCCCTTCCGGGAAGATCCAATCCCGTGATGCTTTAATTTTTGCGATCGCTCTGGCTGTACTTTCTTTTACCCTCCTCACCGTTTTTGCCAATCTCCTGGCAGCATTTTTAGCCTTTTCTGGCATCATTTTCTATGTTTTAGTCTATACTCACTGGCTCAAACGCCATACCACTCAAAATATCGTCATTGGTGGTGCAGCAGGGGCAATTCCCACTTTAGTCGGTTGGGCAGCAGTAACGGACACTTTAAGCTGGTCTGCGTGGCTAATTTTTGCCATTGTCTTTTTGTGGACACCTCCCCATTTTTGGGCTTTGGCTTTAATGATTAGTGATGATTACGCTAAGGTGGGGATACCAATGTTACCTGTGGTAGCGGGTAATAAAGCCACCGTCCGGCAAATTTGGTTTTATACGGTGATTACTGTCACTGCGACTATCTTGCTGTTTTATCCCTTACACGCCAGCGGGATTGTCTATGCTGTTATTGCCTTGACTTTAGGGGGAGTATTTGTCCATAAGTCTTGGCGCTTATTGCAAAATCCCGAAGATAAAACCATAGCGCGGGAATTATTTTTGTATTCCATTTCCTACATGATGCTGTTGTGTTTGGCAATGGTGGTGGATAGTTTACCCATTACTCATCATTTCCTTGCTCAACTGCATTTGTAATCATGCTCAGGACATAGATCCCCGATTTCTTTGAGAAATCGGGGATCTGATTATTTTTTTTTACAAAAAACCCAACAAAAATATACCCAGACGATTTTCTCATCATTTCTTGTATTAGTGCGTTTTGTTACGAAATTATTACAGTGGGGAATACCTCACCTCTTTGAGGGGCATACACACCAGAAAATAATTTGCAACTTCTGTTAACAATCTGTTATATTTATTTACATAAGGTTACAAAAAGTAAAAAACGAGGTTCTCGAATGGCTATTTTAATTTCTCTATTGGTTGTTGCTTGGGTAGCAGTTTCCGTTATCGGTTCTCTAGCTTATTTCATGGGTGAACAAAGCAAGCCCATTCACGAACGCAATTGGGCTTCTGACAAATTTGCAGCTTTGGCTAAATCTATTACTGGCGTAGATATAGACTATACCCAACGCACACCCGCCTATGCTATTGATGCTTACAACAGCCGCAACTTACCCAGATAGTATTTACTGGCAATTTGACAAGATGTGTATAAAAATAACCTCCAGCATTGTGACTGGGGGTTTTGCTTTTCTAGATATAGATCCCCGACTTTTTGAAAAAGTCGGGGATCTGGGAACTACTTAAAATGCTGGCCGATAAACGCGATAGTTAATATTGGGGAAAATATTATCCATTGACTCGACTTTTTCCAACCAACCACTATCAACCTTACCCACTTTCACATCTTCATAGAGTTTATTAAAGCGCATTAAATGCGATCTTGTTCTTCTCACCGCATAGGGAACCATTGTTCCTGTCCGCATAATAAACGCCCAGTCAGAAGATTGTGCTAATAACAACTCTCTCGCAGCTTGATTGAGTGCTTTTTCCTGTAATTCATCTTCAGCTTCAATTTGGGAAATTTCAATCATCCGTTCCGCAGCTTTGTGCAAATGTGGATAAACCCAAGCATTAGTATCATTCAACCAATATTCATGGAAACCCTTAAAGCCCCAACTCGACTGAGCAGGACGACATACTTGTTGCTGAGGATTAGCCCGTAAATAATCGGCTAAATGGGTCATTTCATAGGTTTTCTGGTCATACCATGACTTACGGAACAGATAATCAATGAACCAAGGACCCTCATACCACCAATGACCGAATAACTCCGCATCATAGGGAGATACAATAATTGGCGGCCGACCCATGATATTGTGTAAATGCCCAGCTTGCTGCTCACGATTATACATGAAGTTAGCAGCGTGTTCTGCACTTTTTTCCTTTGCCCAGTAAGGATCATAAAGAGCTTTATCGGAAAGACCTAAGCCCCGTCCGGTAATTTTATGATACTTAATACCTGTATTTTTGCGCTGACCATTAGGCATTATATAGGGCTTAATATATTCATATTCAGCTTCCCAACCCAGGTCTTTATAAAATTCCCGATATTCGGCTGCACCAGGATAACCCACCTCAGAAGACCATACTTGCTGGGAAGATTCATGATCTCGACCAAAAGCCGCTACACCCGGTTCTGTAAAAATTGGGGCATAACTACCGAAGCGCGGACGGGGACGAGCGTATAAAATGCCATGACCATCGGTGAGGAAATAACGTAAACCAGCATCCGCCAGCATTCGCTCCACACCTTCATAATAGGCGCATTCTGGCAACCATATCCCTCTAGGGGCTTGGCCAAAGGTTTCCTCATAATGTTCACAGGCTACCTGAATTTGCGCCCATACAGCCTGGGGGTACATTTTCATTAATGGTAAGTAGCCGTGAGTCGCACCACAGGTGATAATTTCTAAGTTATTACTATCTTGGAACTGTTTAAACGCTGTAACTAAATCACCGTGATAACGTTCCCATAACTCCCGCGCTTGATTAAATTCAGTTGCATAATGTTCCGCTAAATACCGCAGATGACCATTATGAATATTGCGCTCAGATTCTAGTTCTATAAGCTCTTCTAGTTGTGATAAGTGAGCATCATAGCGTTCTTGCAATAAAGGATCACGAAGCATAGAAATCAAAGGCGGAGTCATACTCATGGTGAGTTTAAAATCAACGCCATCTCGTTTTAAGCCTTCAAATACTTTTAATAAAGGAATGTAAGTTTCAGTAATCGCTTCATACAGCCATTCTTCTTCTAGCACATAATCACTTCCTGGGTGACGAACGAAGGGCAGATGTGCATGAAGTACAAGCGCGACGTAGCCTATAGCCATAATATTTTTTATGTGTGGTATTTGGAGGTTACAGACAAAAAAGTCTGTGTGGGGAAATTAAGAATATTTTAAGACTATATGGGTCATTGGTCATGAATCCTCGGCTAATACTTAATAGAAAAATATTTTGGTCTAGCGCCGCTTCGCGGAAGTTCAACGGGCGCTTAGAAACCGCGTCTACACTTACTTGTGAAATTCCTTAGTCCGTTTTAACGGACTTGAGCTATGAGACAGGGAATTCATTCCCTGGCGTATTTGCAAGCTTCCCATATTTGTCTGTTCATGATCAATATAATCATCAATCAAAGTCGGAAATAGCTTTTTTCCTCAATACATAAAATGATTAATTTTTACAGTGCATAAATCCTAAATTACTGATTTTCAGTAAATCAAGGTAGAATGTCCTATAAACGTGCTAACTACCAAGATTATGAGCCTGTGCATCAATTCTAACTGCCCAAAGCCACAAAATCCCGATAATATCCTTTTTTGTCAAGCCTGTGGCTCGGAAGTCTTGCTACAACAACGTTATCGGGTACAATGTCAGTTAGGACGGGGTGGCTTTGGTGTGACTTATGAGATTAACGAAGTCAGAACCAATCAGGCTAAAGTTCTCAAAGTCTTGATTAATAACGACCCTAAAGCTGTAGAATTATTTAAACAAGAAGCTGATGTTTTAAGTCAACTCCATCATTCCGGTATTCCTCATGTAGAATCAGACGCTTATTTTGAATATTATCCCTACAACAGTCAAAACCCGATTCATTGTTTGGTAATGGAAAAAGTTGTGGGAGAAGATTTAGAAAAATATATGCAAAAACGTGGTTTGCGTCCTATTAACCAAACTACAGCTATAGAATGGCTAAAAGATCTAATTATTATTTTAGAACAGGTACATAATAAACACTTCTTTCATCGAGACATCAAACCACCTAATATTATGTTGCGGTCAGAAAGTGCCGAATTAGTATTAATTGATTTTGGTACTGTGAGGAAGGTAACATCTACAGTATTTAAACAACAAGGTGGTGTCACAGGAATAATTTCCGCAGGTTACACACCCTCAGAACAAATTAATAATAATGCTGTACCCCAGTCTGATTTTTTTGCTTTAGGACGGACATTTGTTTATTTACTCACGGGTAAAGAACCACTTGACCCAATCATGTATGATTCCTATAATGAAACATTAAATTGGCGGAATCATGCACCACAAATATCATCTATGTTGGCAGATTTATTAGATGATATGATGCAGCGTTTATATAAAGATCGTCCTCAAAACTCCCATGAGATTTTGCAAAGAATAGCAGCAATAGAAAAAGCTTTACAATCACCAAAACCTCAACCACCAATACCTCAACCACCAATACCTTCCAATAACCTTAAAACCTTTAGTTTTGAAGTTGTCACCACAGACGCACGGGGAAATATCACCAACCGACGCAAGGAAAGCGCGAAATACTTTACAGAAGACTTAGGAAATGGTGTCACCTTGGACATGGTGGAAATCCCAGGGGGAACATTTATCATGGGTTCACCAGAAAGTGAAGCACAACGACGTTCAAATGAAGGTCCCCAACACCAAGTTACAGTTCCCAGTTTCTACATGGGAAAATATGAATTGACACAGGCACAGTATCAAGCTATCACAGGAACTAATCCTTCCGCCTTCAGAGGCGATAACCGCCCTGTTGAAATAGTTAGTTGGAATAATGCGGTTGAGTTCTGTAAAAAGTTAAGTCAAAAAACAGGCGAAAACTACAGATTACCCAGTGAAGCAGAATGGGAGTATGCTTGTCGTGCCGGAACTACCACACCATTTTATTTTGGTGAAAGTATTACTCCAGATTTGGTAAATTATAATGGTAATTATACCTATGCTTCTGCACCAAAAGGAAAAGATCGTCAGCAGACTACAGATGTAGGAACTTTTCCCCCTAACTCTTTTGGTTTGTACGATATGCACGGTAATGTGTGGGAATGGTGTCAAGATGGCTATCAAGAAAATTATATAAACGCGCCTACAGATGGCAGCGCTTCGACAATTCTAGGCGGCTATATGATACTGCGCGGTGGTTCGTGGGGCGGCGATCCTGAAAATTGCCGTTCTGCTTTTCGCAGCCTCAACTATCTCGACTACGACAACAACAATATTGGTTTTCGGGTTGTATGTAGTGGTGCGGCGAGGACTTAGTAGCCCTTTACACTCTTGCTCTTTTGCCCTCTTCTCTTTTTTTCTTTTCCCTTCTTAACCCACCGCCGTTAGGCGGAAAAGTATTTTTCTACAAAAAGCTGGTTTTGATGTCTGGATTCAGTGTAGCACAGATTTTTTATTTTGTCTGAATCAGGATTACCAGGATTTAAGGATTTACAGGATGAAGGAAGAGGAGGGATTGTGAATGTTAGGAAATTCTGTTTATTCAAGATCCCAATATCCCCGACTTCTTCAAGAAGTCGGGGATATGAAATTTATCTAGAATCAATCTTCACTGTCTTGATATAAATTTTGTAAGTCTTGCAATTGAGTCTTTCGAGAAATTCGGCGGTATTTCTTACTTTCTAGTTTGGGTTCGTATTGACTTTGACCTTTACCTTTAGATATTAATTTCAGACTTGATTCCGGGTCAGCTTGTTGGTTAAGATGGGTTTGTTGAGCGATCGCATCATCCAAAAATTCTAAATAATGCTGATATCGTTCCCAGTCACCACTAACAGCACAGTCTGGCTCATCTTTATGGATACAATCACTAAAGCGACAATGGGCAACAGCTAGGCGTTCTCTGGCCTCTGGGAAATAGTGAATTAATTCTTCAGGACTACAATCCAAATCCGGCTGATTAAAACCAGGAGTATCTGCTAATAACCCACCTGTAGGCATTTCAAATAATTCTACATGACGGGTGGTATGACGACCGCGAGCTAATTTGCCGGAAACTTCCCCCACTCGCAGGTTGATATCGGGAATCAAACTATTAATCAAGCTGGATTTTCCCACACCAGAAGGACCAGCAATCACCGTGATTTTATCCTGCAAATATGTGGCTATTTGGTCAATATTAATGCTATTTCGAACGCTAATAAATAAAGGTTGATAACCCCAAGCCAGGAGACGGTCATTAATTTGCTGTTTTTCTTCTAGAGAGACTAAATCACATTTATTCAAACATAACAGCACATCAACTCCTGTAGACTCAGCCTTAATTAAAAATCTACTCAATTGAATAGGTTCTAAAGGCGGGTCTGCAACCGCAAAAACCAGGAGAATTTGATTGACATTAGCGATCGCTGGGCGATTTAATTGACTATGACGCGGTAAAACTTCACTAACAGCCCCCCGTCCATCAGTCCAATCAGGTTCTTCGACGATGACGCGATCGCCCACCATCACCTGTTGACCAATCTTTTTTAAGCGCGTCCTTCTTGTGCAGAGAAGGATAGGGGAAGAAGGGGACAGGTGACAGGGAACAGGTGACAGCGAAGAAGGGGAAGAAGAACTTTCTATTATTTCTGAACTCCTGACTCCTGACTCCTGACTCCTGACTCCTTCTTCTTCATCCATCTGCACTCGATAAAAATTCGCCTGTACAGCTACAACCGTACCCAATAACTGTTTAGTAGAAACACTTTTCCCTGTCATGCCGCAGCAACCGGACGGCGAATAACTAGGGAAAAATAGCCAGCGCAATCTGTCACTTGTTCTATTTGATAACCAGCCATTGTCAGACTATCAGGAACTTGTTCTATCGGTTCACCTGGATCTAACCAAACTTCTAGTAAACCCCCAGGGGGCATTTTTTCCAGATATAGTTTTGTCCGCACAAAATTAATCGGGCAAGGAGTCCCACGCAAATCCAGTTGAGCGTCAGGGGTTAATATCAAAGAGCCACTCATGACTTAAATAAGTTTCCTATGAATCCGTCGAAACCACCTTTACCTGTCCTGTCTCCCTTAATTTTAGCTAGTTTCTCTAGCAATTCCCGTTCCTCTGGGATGATCTTCGTGGGGATATCAATTAACACCGTCAACAGATGATCACCGCGACTCACAGGATTACCCAGACGGGGAACACCACGATTTTCTAATTTCATCACTGTATTCGGTTGAGTGCCGGCGGGAATAATCAACTCCACTGGACCATCTACTGTATTTACCTCTATCCGGCAACCTAAAATCGCTTGTAAGTAGCTAATTTTAATTTCCGAGTTAACATTAATGCCCTCTCGATGAAATTCTTCATCTTCATTTACAAACAAATAGACATATAAATCACCAGGAGGACCACTGCGTTGACCCGCATCTCCTTCTTGGGAAATCCGTAATCTTGTGCCATTATCTACACCAGCGGGAACATTGATTTTGAGTTTCTTTGTAACCTGATTTGCGCCCTTACCATCACAAGCATCACATTTATCTTCTACAACCGTTCCTGAGCCATCACAGGTGGGACAAGTTGACACTTGGGTAAAACTACCAAATGGCGTTCTTGTTACCCTTCTAACTTGACCTGAACCACTACAAGTGCTGCAAGTCCGAGGACGAGTTCCTGATTTAGCACCAGAACCATTACAAACTTCACAAGTTTCTAAATGGGAAATACGAATTTCCTTTTCCCCACCAAATACCGCTTCCCGAAAATCTAATTTCAGGTCTAGACGCAGATCATCACCCCGCACTGGTCCACCACGCCGTCTTTGTTGGGGTTGTCCACCTGGAGCCCCAGCAAAGCCGCTGAAAATACTTTCAAAGATATCGGCAAAACCACCCATATCTCCCATATCTTGGAAACCAGCGCCAGCCGCAGCCGCACCGGAAACACCAGCTTCACCAAAGCGGTCGTAACGAGCGCGAACCTCCGGCTCTGATAGCACTTCGTAGGCGCGGTTAATTTCTTTGAATCGTTCCTCTGCCCCAGATTCTTTATTCACATCTGGGTGATATTTTCGGGCTAGGCGGCGATAAGCCTGTTTAATCTCTTCTTTGTCGGCGTCACGAGAGACACCCAGGGTTTCATAATAGTCTCGGGCCATATAGCAAGGTTAAGAATTATAAGGAAGCAGAAGTACGGAAAACAGTAACTAATAGGTTTAAGGTAACACTTTAACAAGAATACAGAAATTTAGGAATGCAAATAGCGTGGGGTCACGCTAAGTCATGCTCTTTAGTTTAATTTTTGTTAATAATTAATTTTACCAATATTTTTTTGCTAGTGTTTGCTATCACCGATGATTAATCTTTTATTATTGTGCTATTCAGATGTCGAAAAACCCACCTCTTGATTATAGGAACTAGCCGTACCATTAAATGTGGAAAACCCGACCTATACTTTTAGTTCTATCTGTGATATGCGCTCCTGTGTTCCCTGGTAGATGAAGAAAATATATCCTTGCTTCTCTAAATGACTACTTGAGAAACACATTTGTCTACAGTAAATTCATACAAGTATTAAATAGATTAGGAGTAACGAATCGCACTGAGACAGCAACCACAGCAGTGCGAGTTGGATGTTGTTAAAATCAGCTTGTGAGTTATTTTCCTGATCTAAATTAATATTGAATTGAGGTATTTGTGTGTTGCTTGAAGCAAGAGGTCTATTCTTAGGTAAGATTTATTTGCGTGGCAGCTTCTGATTTTAAATCTTCATTATCAACCTGGTTGTAAACATTTGTACCAATAGCAAAGATAGTTTGCTGGAAATCCTCTAAAAGGGTCTTCAACTGTGTGGGGGACATATTCGGATTGTTCATTGCCCTTTGCAATTGTTCAACTTTCTGATTAGCCAAAGCTATCAACTGCTCACTGACTAAATTGGGATTATCCCGTAATGTTGAAGCATAAGTAAACAAGAGATTATTCGCTTGGTTTTTGAGTTCCACCAGTTCTTTACGTCTTTGATCTTCTCCGGAAAATAACTCAGCTTGTTGCCGCATTTGCTCAATTTCGTTGTTACTTAAACCGCCTGTACTTGTAATCCGAATACTTTGTTCTCTACCTGTACCTTTATCTTGAGCCGCAACTTTGAGAATGCCATTCACATCAATTTCAAAAGCCACTTCAATTTGGGGAATGCCGCGAGGAGCAGGAGGAATCCCACTGAGGAGAAACTGCCCTAGACTTTTGTTATCCTTGGCCATGGAGCGTTCTCCTTGGAGGACATGAACTTCTACGGATGTTTGACCATCAACGGCTGTAGAAAATATTTGAGCTTTGCTAGTGGGAATAGTGGTATTCCGGTCAATAATTTTGGTGAATACTTCTCCTAGTGTTTCAATCCCTAAAGATAGAGGTGTGACATCTAACAGTAATAGGGTATTTAATTCTCCTCCCAAAACTCCGGCTTGGATAGCTGCACCTAGTGCTACTGCTTCATCAGGGTTGACGGAATGATCTGGGATTTTGCCATTGAAAAATTTGATCAGGGCGTTTTGAACAGCAGGAATGCGGGTAGAACCTCCTACTAAAATAATCTTATCTATATTCTGCGGTTTGACTTCTGCATCTTTGAGGGCTTGCATCATTGGGGCGATAGTCTCCTTGATTAAACTCCCTGTTAGTTCTTCAAATTGAGAACGACTGAGTTCCATTTCCAGATGCTTTGGTCCAGTAGCATCAGCAGTGATAAATGGCAGGTTAATGGAGGTAATAACCATACTAGATAGTTCAACTTTGGCTTTTTCCGCGGCTTCTCGCACGCGTTGGAGTGCCATTTTGTCTTGGGTAATGTCTATTTTCTCTTCTGCTAGGAATCGCTCTACCATCCAGCAAACAATGGCATTATCAAAGTCGTCTCCGCCGAGATGATTATTACCACAGGTGGCTTTAACTTCAAAAACTCCATCTCCTAGTTGGAGAATAGATACGTCAAATGTCCCCCCTCCTAAGTCAAATACTAAAATTAATTGCTCTTGATCTTGTTTGTCTAGACCGAAGGCTAGGGCGGCGGCGGTGGGTTCGTTGATAATTCTTAATACTTCTAGTCCAGCAATAGTACCTGCATCTTTTGTGGCTTGTCTTTGGGCATCTGTAAAATATGCTGGTACGGTAATTACGGCTTTTGTCACTTCGTCACCTAAGAAATTTTCCGCGTCTTGCTTGAGTTTTTTCAAGACCATAGCGGATATTTCTTGGGGTGTGTAATTTTGTCCGCGAATTTGGACATCAACGGTATTATCTTTTCCTTTGATGCAATTATAAGGGACGCGACCGCGCTCTAATTCTGTATCTTCCCAGCGACGACCGATAAATCTTTTAATACTGTAGACTGTGTTTTCGGCATTAGTTATAGTTTGTCGCTTTGCTAATTGTCCGATGAGGCGATCTTTCCCTTTACCAAAGGCTACAATGCTAGGGGTAGTGCGTCCACCTTCGGAGTTGGCAATTACTTTTGGTCGCCCAGATTCCAAAACAGCTACACAACTATTCGTAGTCCCTAAGTCAATCCCAATAACTTTTCCCATACTTGAATTATTTTTAATAAAATACTCCACCGTAATTATTCACAAGCGGTTGTGTTTTAGCTGAATAGGTTAGCGTTAAAAATTGTCGTTATGACAAGGGAACAGGGAACACTATGGCTTACGCCACGCTTCGCTATCGACAAGCTCAGTGCATCCCAGGGAACAGGGAATTCCAGAAAAGGTTTTGAGCAACTTTACTTGTCCTTACATATTACTCTTCGAGAAGCCGCTCCACGTCTACGGTTTTTTTCCGTTCACCTACTTACAGGCAATAAATTTATGCAACCTTTATGCAAACTTTATGAAAAACACATTTATTATAGGCGATCGCACACACAGAGTCCACAGTTTTAAAAATTAGTATTACAAACAAGGGAATAGGGAACAGATACAGGGAAGAGATACAGAACTTTCCGGTGTTATGAGGTACATACCCAGCGGACATACTATGGTTAACGCCACGTCGCGCTATCGCCAAGTGTTACAGTGAGCTGGCGATGCCCTGAGCTTGTCGAAGGGTCGAACTGCTCAGTACAAGTCTTGCCCGCTATATACGTACCTCATGAAACTGGAAAGTTCTGTAAGTAAGTATCAACAACCTTATAGCGGTTATTGGTTGGGTGAAATACAAGAACCCCAACCCCCTACTTGCTTGCAGGGAGGGGGGCTTATGACTGTATCTCATTTAAGTGCATACCGCTATATGCTGTTCATGTTAACCGTTATCTTGGCTAGACAAATCTTCTGATTCTAAAGATATATATTCTCTGGGAGCAGCTACTTTCACCATGGCATGGCGGAGGACACGCTCACCAAAATAGTAGCCGCGAACTAACTCTTCTAAAACTGTTCCTTCTGGATGTTCATCTGTCGGTTCTCGCATGACGGCTTCATGCAAATTCGGGTCAAATTCTTGACCTTCAGGACGCATGGGTGCTACACCTAGACGTTTTAGACAATCTACCAACTGTTTGTAAACCCCTTGATAACTCTTATGAATTGTCATTTCACCATCACCTTGGGGTTTGAGGTGCGCTCGCGCTCGCTCAAAATTATCTACAACAGGTAGCAATTCTGTAATTGTATTTCGCTTTACCTGTAAGTCAATTTCTTCTTTTTCTTTGGCAGTTCGTTTGCGATAATTCTCAAAATCTGCGGCAATTCGCATATACTGAGTGCTACGGTCTTCTAGTTGGGTTTTGAGCGTTTCAATTTGTTGATTTAACTCTGCTAAAACAGCGATATCTACTTCAATAGGGTTGGCTGTAGCATCACCATGTTCTTCAGTGAGTATGTTATCTCCCTGTTCATTTATTTGGTTTGCTACTTGCTCATTAACCTCGCTGCTAGATTCATTGGAGTTAATTTCGGACGGGGAGTCACTTTTCATAAGAATATGTGGTATGTGGTAAATTCAGTCACTTAAGTGCTGAGAGGAATGGTTTGAGGTAAACTTAGGTGTGTTCGGTGACTTTAGCAACTGCTGGCTATATCTTGAGTTGATTAGCCTAATTCCTGGCTTATATAGTGTACCTGTTTATTTTCGTTTACTATTATTTACTCATTCCAGATGCTTTTAACAGCAGAAATTTAACGATCATTCAGCTAGTAAGCTAATTTTGGGTTTAAATCCCCCTTTTCAACAACCCGCTGACGACGGACTGCTCTTTTAATTACCAATATTTTGGCAGGAAGTGATACCACTAAGCTGTCACGCATCTAGTTTTTGAACCCAATCTGGGCTATAGGCGGGTTTCTACCTCCAAATTATACATGAATGAAATTTCATACAGAATGAGAATTATCTGCCACAGTATGGGAATACTTAAAAAAGAGGTTTCTCTACCCTAACCCAATTGCTTATGACTTACTCATCACCACAACGGCGTAGCACTGCGCTGACTACAAGAACTGAGTTTTCGCCTTTCGTTAATAAATTAGTAGCGTCTGGCTATGTCAATAATGAACAAATGAAGCAGGCTGTAATTGCCAGCCGCAAGTCCGGTAAACCACTGACAGAAGTATTAGAATCAATTACTGAGCGAAAATTATCACCTGAGTTTGTCACCGAATACAAAAAACAACATTTATTTGAACTCACAATTTTATACGGCGTTGAGTCTCTTGATCCCGCAATCTACGAAATTGATCCAACAAACGTGGGGAATTTAATTCAAACCCTCATTCCTATTGATATCTGTCGTCGGCATCAGTTAATCCCATTGTCAAGAAATGATAACCAAAGCCCACCTTATGTGTTGGTGGCTATGGTTGATCCAGATAATTTAGATGCTTATGATGATATTAATCGGATTTTGCGTTCCCAAGGCTTGTCTTTTCAACGCAGGGTAATTACCCAGAAAGATTATCAGGACATCATTAACAAATTTTTAAATGAACAAGCAGCACGCCAAAAGACATTAGAGCAGCAAAAAAATTATGATGTCAAGGGTGATTTAGACAATCTAGAAACTCTGGACATAGATGAAAGTAGTGATAATGATGTTGATTTAGATAATGCTATGAAGGGTGCTGATCAGGCACCAATCATTAAACTTGTGAATCGGATTTTGTTGAAGGCTTTAAATGAGGGTGTTTCGGATATTCACATTGAACCGCAGGAAGAATATTTACGGATTCGTTTCCGTAAGGATGGGATATTACGTGAGGCATTTGATAGTATGCCGAAAAAAATTATCCCAGCGGTAACAGCCCGATTTAAAATTATTTCTAACCTGGACATTGCTGAAAGACGGTTACCTCAAGATGGCCGGATTCGCCGGATATTTGCCGGAAGAAAAGTGGATTTCCGGGTAAATACTCTACCTAGTCGCTATGGAGAAAAGGTTGTTTTACGGATTTTAGATAACACTGGAACTCAATTAGGTTTGGATAAGTTAATTACTGACCCAGAAACCTTAAATATTGTTAAGGATATGGTTAGTAAGCCATTCGGGTTGATTTTAGTGACGGGACCAACTGGTTCGGGTAAAACTACTTCGTTGTATTCGGCACTATCAGAAAAGAATGATCCGGGGATTAATATCAGTACAGTAGAAGATCCAATTGAGTATAGTTTACCGGGGATTACTCAAGTACAGGTAATTCGGGAAAAGGGGTTGGATTTCTCGACGGCCTTGCGGGCTTTCTTGCGTCAAGATCCAGATGTTTTGCTGGTGGGGGAAACACGGGATCGGGAAACTGCGAAAACGGCGATTGAGGCAGCATTAACCGGTCACTTGGTATTAACTACTTTACACACTAATGATGCGCCAGGAGCGATCGCTCGCTTGGGAGAAATGGGTATTGAACCTTTCAAGATTTCCAGTTCCTTAATTGGTGTTTTAGCACAACGTCTAGTTCGTTGTGTCTGTTCTGAATGTCGTATAGCATACACTCCGACCATTGAAGAACTAGCTCGCTATGGTCTATCCGTTTCCCAAGAAGCTCAGGTAACTTTCTACAAAGCCAATACTATCCCACCAGAAGAAATAGCCAGCCATAAAAATCTTTGTCAAAAATGTGGTGGTGTTGGCTACAACGGGCGTTGTGGGGTTTATGAAGTAATGCGGATGACTGAAGAATTACAAACTCTGATCAACAAGGAAGCACCTACAAAAAGGATTAAAGAAGTAGCTGTTGAAGAGGGGATGAAAACCTTACTAGCTTACAGTTTGGACTTAGTTCGTCAAGGAACAACTACCTTAGAAGAAGTAGAGCGAGTAACACTTACAGATGACGGTTTAGAGGCTGAATTAAAAGCTAAACGCAAAAGTGGTCTGACTTGTCTGACTTGTAGTGGGGAATTACAACCAGAATGGTTAGATTGTCCTTACTGTATGACACCTCGCTTTACAGATTAGCCGCACATTTTGAATTGAGAGTTTTAAGTTTTTTATTGTTAATTAATGGGAGCGAAATCAGACTATGGAAATGATGATTGAAGACTTGATGGAAGAACTAATTACTAGAGGTGGGTCAGACTTGCACCTATCCGCTGGATTGCCTCCCTATTTTCGGATTAGTGGACATCTGACACCTATTGGTGAACACATATTGACGGCTGATGAATGTCAAAGGCTAATTTTCAGTATGCTCAATAACACTCAGCGCAAAACTTTAGAGCAAACATGGGAATTAGATTGTTCTTACGGTGTCAAAGGATTAGCTAGGTTCCGGGTGAATGTCTATAAAGAACGTGGTGCTTATGCTGCTTGTTTACGAGCATTAAGTTCTAAAATTCCTAACTTTGAAAAATTAGGTTTGCCAGATATAGTCCGGGAAATGATGGAAAAACCTAGAGGACTAATTCTAGTCACAGGTCCAACTGGTTCTGGTAAGACTACTACCCTAGCGGCAATGATTGACTTAATTAACCGCACTAGGGCAGAACATATTTTAACAGTTGAAGACCCTGTGGAATTTGTTTATGAACCAATCAAAAGTCTAGTTCACCAACGCCAATTAGGAGAAGATACGAAGAGTTTTGCTAATGCTTTAAAAGCAGCTTTACGAGAAGATCCAAATATTATTATGGTAGGAGAAATGCGGGACTTGGAAACCATTATGTTGGCGATTTCCGCCGCAGAAACAGGTCACTTGGTACTTGGTACACTACATACAAGTTCTGCCGCACAAACCGTTGACCGGATTATTGACGTTTTTCCCTCAGAAAGACAAACTCAGGTGCGGGTGCAGTTGTCTAACTCCTTAGTCGCAGTTTTTAGTCAGACTTTAGTACCTAAGAAAAATGTCAATTCAGGTGAATATGGGCGAGTAATGGCTCAAGAAATTATGATTATCACTCCCGCTATTTCTAACTTAATTCGGGAAGGAAAAACAGCACAAATTTACTCAGCTATTCAGACGGGTGGTAAGTTGGGAATGCAAACTCTAGAAAAAGTTTTAGCTGATTTGTACAAAGCTGGAACTATTTCTTTTGAAGCAGCAATATCTAAAACTTCTAAACCAGATGAAGTCCAGCGTCTAATTGGTGAAACAGCCCCAGTAGGAGCTAAATTACGTTAACAGGCAGGGGGCATGGGGCAGGGGGAATATTTCTTCCCAATGACAACTGACAACTGTACGGGCGAAGCATTTGG
>NZ_VIKY01000167.1:0-8210 GCF_009711925.1 Dolichospermum sp. UHCC 0352
GGTCTGCTATATCAAGGTTTTACGACAATTGTAAATGTAAAAAGTCTGGAAAGAAAGGATATCCACGTTTTCAAAAAGATTGCCGTTCTGTTGAATATAAAACATCAGGATGGAAATTACACAAAACTAAGCGACGGATTACTTTTACTGATAAAAAAGGGATTGGTGAACTCAAATTATTAGGTAAATGGGATATTCAATCCTACGAACTTAAAGATATTAAACGAGTACGTTTAATCCGTCGTGCAGATGGATATTATGCTCAGTTTTGTATCGGCATTGATGTTGTAGATATTCAACCGAAAACAGGTAATGAAATCGGGTTGGATGTTGGTATTGAGTCGTTTTACACCGATTCTAATGGACATCATGAGCCTAACCTTCAGTTTTTGAGGAAAGCTGAAAAATCTATCAAACATTCTCAAAAACGGATTTACAAAAAAGTCAAAGGTTCTAGCGGTAGGAAAAAAGCTAGAAAACTTTACGCTAAAAAACACTTAAAAGGTAGGGGCGAAGCATTCGCTTATAAAAATTATGCGACCAACCGACAACTCAACAGCGCGAATGCTTCGCCCGTACGGCAACGGATTGAACACGCTAAGAAAATAGCGCGTAACGTATGCAAGTCTAACGACTTAGTGGCCTATGAAGATTTACGTGTTTCAAACATAGTAAAAAATCATTGTTTAGCAAAATCAATTAGTGATGCTAGTTGGTATTTGTTCCGACAATGGATTGAATATTTTGCGGTTAAATTTGACAAGATTG
This sequence comes from Dolichospermum sp. UHCC 0352, assembly GCF_009711925.1. Lineage (NCBI taxonomy): Bacteria > Bacillati > Cyanobacteriota > Cyanophyceae > Nostocales > Aphanizomenonaceae > Dolichospermum > Dolichospermum sp. UHCC 0352. Next base: position 769 of record NZ_VIKY01000167.1, read on the forward strand.
CTATAGCCGTAGCACCTCATTACACTTCTCAAAAGTGTTCTAGCTGTGGCGTAATTGTCAAAAAATCTCTATCAACTCGTACCCATAATTGTAGTTGTGGATCATATCTTCATAGAGATACAAACGCCGCAATTAACATTCTTAATCTTGCAAAAAATAGGGGAGGGCATCCCCAAATTAACGCTACAGGAGTTGAAGCCACTACTCTGCTTGGTGTAAACCTGGAAAAGCCAAGTTTTGACGGTGAATGTAGAATCCCCGTGTCTTTAGACCGGGGAGTGTCAATTGTGTAAATAACTGATAACGGCTACGTATTTGTGGATAATAATAATATGACCGTGACAAATTTACCTATTATAAAGCTAACGCCACGCTATCGGCCAACTACAGATTGTCAATGTGAAACCGTAGTTATGGAAAAATTGGAAGACAGTAACCAACAAGACTGGATTGCAGAACCTAATATTGATCAACAAGCACAGATCAACTTAGAATTTCAGCAATTACTGAAGTTAAATACAGAATTAACTACAGCTAATAATCATCTCTATGCTCAGGTAGAGCAGTTAAAAACCGAATTAGCTGAAGCCGAAAAGATTTTGCAATGGCACAAAACCCGGTCTACTGTGACGGAATCTATGTTTAACCAACAAAATCAAGAACTTTCCGCTGGTCAAGAACAAATTCATTCCCTGTATCAGCAGTTAGAAACTGCTGTCCAAACAGTTCAACAACAAGAAATTTGTATTGAAAATTATCAAGCTAATTTGCAAGTTAGCCAACAGCGGTTAGCGCATTTGGAAAGAGAATGTTCTCTTTTGCAAGCTAACTACAGTCAAGAGTCTCAACAGTTATTACACTCGGAAAATACTTGTCGTGAATTGCGGTCTCGGCTAATGCGTCAACAACGACAGACTATGCAATTTAAATCGGCTTTGGAAAAATGTCTAGATACTCCCATTCCTAGCCATGAAAATTTAGAAGATCATATCCATCATCCCCATGATGTGATTCACAAACAAACGCGATTCTCCAGAAAAGCCCGGTCTTTGTTTCCCAATGCTCAACCTATTCGACCTTGGACAGGGGAGACAGATTCTGTGAATGAGTCTGTAAATAATTCCTGGGTTAAGTCTACAGTGACAACTTCGGAAAATTATCCCCATGATCCAGAACCAGTAATCTCTCAGCCTACACAAGTTGATGAATCAACAACTCCATCAACAACTGAAGATGATTCTGGAGTATTATCCCTAGACCAGCAATTAGAAGGGATAATTCATCGGTTTTTTATTACACCATCATCTGAAGCAACGGAGGAGGGGACCCAGGCAAAAGTAAATATTCATCAAGGTGATATATCTGTTTTAGAAACTTTAGTATCTACTTCGGAAAATTATGCACAACCAGAAATAATAATTAAACAGGATTTGCCGATAGAAATTGATCCTTATGGTACTACTGAAAATTCTGGAAAGGAAGATTTTTCACTATCACTAATAGAGGAATTTCCAATCATTTCCACCGCTCTTAGCCATCAGATCAATACTGTGGAAATGGAAGATTATTGGTTGGATATTTCCCCGACAACGGAATCAAATTTACCCACTAATGATGTTTTGCCAAAGTTATTGGATGAAAATACATCTGACCATAAATCGCCTTCACCATTGATTTATCCCCAACGACCACCCAAGGGACGCAAATCTTTAGCATCTGTAGAACTACCGAATTTTCAACCTAAGCACAAGTAGCTTTTTTTGATGATAACCCACCTTTCGCAGCCTAAACCGTCACACAAGGAAAATTGGTCGTTGGGAAATTTGGGACTAGCGAAATGCTTGCAGCAGCACTTCGCTATAGCTATTTGAAATTTTCACATTTTTGTATAAAAATCATCCTTTTAAGTATTGAAAAATCCAAAATTACCGATTGTGATACTAAGAGGGTGTTTGAAAAGTTATGGTTGATGTATCAAATATTTTTTACCCCACCCTAACCCTCCCCTTGTAAAGGGGAGGGAACTGGATTTTTATTGTTTCCCCCCAAAGCATAGGGGGGACTAAGGGGGGTAGCAATGTGATGAAAATTACGGAATACCACTTTTCAAACATCCTCTAAGGGTGCGGAAGGTGGGTTCTAAATCAAAACTTTTATCCGAGGATTATTCAAAAGCTCCTGACTATCTTTTATCAACTTGTCACCCCAATTATTCTCTTTTAGAAACTCTATCTTCCCAAAACGTTTATCTAATTTTAATGCCGTTTCTCCCGATTTCAAACCCGCTTCTTTATCGCCTTTAGCATACAAAGCTACACCTAAAGCTAGATGTGCTTCTGCAAAATTGCTATTGATTTTTATCGCATTTCGCCAATAATTAATTGCTGTTTCTACTTCTCCCATTTCGTAGTGAACTATGCCTAAATTGGTGTAGGAATCAGGAAATTCAGGTTTGAATTTAATAGTTTGAGTCCAATCACTTATTGCTTGTTTGTAGTCTTTGAATTTGTAGTTTGCGAAACCTCTACTGTAGTAGTAATCAGCATTTTTCGGGTCAAGTTTAATTGCTTGGGTGTAATCATTAATTGCTTGTTTGTAGTCTTTTAATTGTAAATAAGCATTACCCATTGCTGAATAAGCAAGAGTCAAATCAGGTTTTAATTTAATGGCTTGAGTGTAATCATTAATCGCTTGTTTATAGTCTTTCAATTGAAAGTAAGCATCACCCCTACTACCATAGTATATTCCATTTTCAGGGTCAATTTTAATGACTTGATTCCAATCATCAATCGCTTGTTTGTAGTCTTTTAATTGAAAGTAAGCAAAACCCCTACTGCCATAGTATGTTGCCTTTTTAGAATCAAGTTGAATGGCTTGAGTGTAATCATCAATCGCTTGTTTGTAGTCTTTTAATTGAAGGTAAGTCTTACCCCTAAGATCATAGTATGTTGCCTTTTTAGGGTCAATTTTAATGGCTTGAGTTAAATCATCAATCGCCTGTTTGTATTCTTTCAGGAAAGAGTAAATACCACCACGAAAAGCATAATACTCGGCATTTTGAGAATCAATTTTAATGGCTTGAGTGTAATCATCAATTGCCAGTTTGTATTCTTTTAATTCATAGTAAGTAACACCCCTAGTTGCGTAAGCTTTACTCATTAAGCCAGTGTAACCACTAAGCAAGCCTTTATTATCTTTAAATTCAGAGTATCTGAGACCTTGCATAGTGTATGGTGCATTTTTAGGGTCACGACGAATAGTTTCTGTTAAATCAGATATAGCTTGTTTATAGTCTTTTAAGTTTGAGTAAATACTACCCCGCAAGGAGTAGTAGATTGCATCTTTAGGGTCAAGTTGAATGGCTTGAGTATAATCAGCTATGGCTTGTTTGTATTCTTCTAATTGTCCGTAAGCAATACCCCTGCTATTGTAGTATAAAGCATCATTATGGTCAAGTTGAATGGCTTGATTATAATCAGCTATGGCTTGTTTGTATTCTTCTAATTGTCCGTAATACGAACCCCTTAGATTGTAATAGCTAGCGTCTTTAGGGTCAAGTTGAATGAACTGAGTAAAATCAGCTATGCCTTGTCGATATTTTTTTAACTCTCCATAGGACAAACCACGCCCAGAATAAGCCGATTTAAACAGAGGATCAATTTTAATAGCTTGATTATAAGCCTCAATTGCTTCAGGAAACCGCTTTAAGTAACGAAGCGTTAAACCTCGCAGGTAGTAAAGAGCAAATTGATTAGGACTTAGAGCAATGGCTTTGTCAAAAGATGTCAAGGCTTCGGAATATTTATCTAATCTAAACAGCACTCTACCCCGCTGTTTCCAAGCTTGAGCAAAGTTGGGATTAATTTCCAAAGCTTTATCAAAAGCAGCAATTGATTCTGGGTATTTTTTCTCACTACGAAATATCATCCCCTTGAAATACCAAGCTTGATAAAAATCCGGTTTTTTCGCAATCGCTTTATCAACAGCTTTGATTGCTTCTGCATATTTTTGAGAACGCCATAGTTGATTGGCATAATTTAGCCATGATATTTCATCATCGCTATTTTTAGGAACTTGATCCAATGGTAATAAATATTCACTAATTACATCCTCTTCCGATTTTTTTAGTGTAGCTGGTGCAGTAGTTTCGACTTTTAAATCTGAATCTATTCCTACCTGTTGAACCAAATTTAAAAATGTCCTAATGGGAATACCAGAACTACTACCTAAATTGATTTCACCATCAAAATCGAGTGATGTTTCACCTTCCACTCTGCCATGAATACCAATTAATCTTCCTTGGGTATCTAAAACCGCACCGCCACTCATTCCTCCCTTAGTAATATTACTATAAAGTAGATCATAACCATCACTTAAAACAGTTTGTATTCGCACAGGTATCAGAGAACCTTGATTATTAAAACTTAGATAAGTAGTCAACTTGATTAATTCTTGTTCACTCAAAACTCCCGCTGTTAAAATCCGGTGAGGTTTGTTTTTATTTTGTTGTTTATTACCAGGAAAACCAGAAACAAACACTTTTTTATCTTTAGTATTTAAACTATAATTTGCTAAAGTTGCAACTTGATATTTTTGATTACTGGTAAATTGAACAACGGCTAAATCAACTCCAGGCATTCTTTTCGCATTGCTGACATTTAGAGCATATCTTTGATTATCTGGTGCGACTATTTCTAACTTATCTTTTAATTTTTTTTCATCACGATTCCAGATAACATGATCCGCAGTCAACACATAATAAATATTACCTTTCTGGGCAATAATTACCCCAGAACCGATATCTGTGGGGTTAGCATTAGGAATTAACACCGTAATTTCTTGGGCAATTTGGTCAATATTTTGGATTAAACCTTTTTTCGCTATCAAAGCAGAATCATCAATCTTTTTAGGCGATTTAGCAATAACTTCATTGACTACTTTAGCGACACTATAAATCGGTAAACCCCAACTATATTGACGCATTTGCTGACGTTCCGCTGCACTGGGTTTACTATTATCAATATAGGTATATATTTTATCAGAAATAGGATAGGCATGAACGGCATTAATACCAATAACTTCACCTTGATAATTTAATATGGGTCCGCCACTCATTCCTGGTTGAACTTTATTGCTGTAACCTATGCGATAACCTCTTTGAAAACTTTTATCTGGTAATAGAGAAATTTGTCCTTCTGTGAAAACCAATTTAGCACTATCACTCACAAATCCAGCCGCGACAATTTTTTGTTCTACTGCTATAGGTGCGGAAATTCCTAAAGTAGCTATAGTATATTCTGCTGTTGATTGAAACTGGAATAAAGCCACATCTTGATTTTTTAAAGATGGTGGTTTTTCTTTAATCACATTAGCAGGATAGATTTTTCCATCAGGTGTTTGAATGCGATAGGATTCACCTGGATTCATCACATGATCATTAGTTAAAATAGTGTAATTATTACCATTTTTAGCAATTAAAGTTCCTGAAGCACTGCCATTTTTAGTTAATATTTTCACCGTGATTGATTTGGCTAAAGCTTGTAATTGTGCTGAGGTTAATAGTTTTTTTGTAGGTTCTTGTGCGGTAACTGGTTGAGGAGAAATCAATAACAATTGCTGAGGAATAGTTAATAAAGCAGTTGTGCAAATGAGGGTAAAAAATAGGTGTTTCATGATCTTTTTTTGTTTGAGTAAATTAGGAGATGAATATAAGTAGGTTGGGTTGAGGAACGAAACCCAACACTTCTTGATAACTTCCTTAAATTAGTTGGGTTTCACTTCGTTCTACCCAACCTACAATTTTTGAGAATCTTCTTTATTGCATTTTATTCGCTGGTGGTGTATTGAGGAATTGGCGAATATCAATGTAAAATTTATCTTCTCCAGAACTTTGTGCAATAGGTACTGTCGTAGCACTGCCAAACCAGAGTTTGTTTAACTGTTTGAGAACATCCCTAGACTTGTCCTGATGTCGCAATGTAAATAATACAGTATCACAACCACCATCAATTGAACTCACAGAACAAATTACTTTGCTCCCATTTTGAACACCATTGGTAACGTAATTAAGACTGCCGTTATTAAAAGCTGTTTGGAAGTTATCAGAAACTTTTTGACAACGTTGTTGTGGTTTAACTCCTCCTAAAACAGATGTCCAAGTCACCATTGCTTTTTGGAAATTTGGTGTCCAAAGAAAAGTGGTAGGAACAGACTTTCCATTTTCGGAGTAACGACTTGTAGAACAGATAAAGCGAATTTGATTATTAGCGTCTTCTTGAGCAAAAACAGGAGTAGATGCTAATGTGGTGGTTAAGAACAGTGTGGTTAATAATGTTAATTTCATCATTTCTTAAATCTCCTAATTTGGGAAAGGGACATTTAATTTCTGTGGGGTGGGCATCCTGCCTGTTCAGATAGACAAACTAGCTAGAAGCCTATACCAATCTAAATTCTCAACAGACTATTAGCGCCGTAAACGGGAAATATTTCCCTGACGAATTGCCGTTAAGAAAGGTTGTATTTTATTTACCAGGATGGCAATACTAATACCACTATTGCTGCCATTTCTATCAAGTTGAATAGCAGTATTTACGCCAATAACTTGGGCTTGGGAATTGAGAAGTGGACCACCAGAATTACCGGGATTAATTCTAGCATCATGTTTAATTATACCATCTTGCTCGTCAAGATTGCTCAAAACACCGGCAGTAAAATTATTTTGATTGTCATAGCTGAAGGGACTACCAATAGCATATACAGACTGTCCCACTTGGGCTGATTTTGCTAAAGATAATGTGGGTAAATTCTTCTGATTACGAATTTTAATGGCTGCTAAATCTACTCCATTTTTAGCAAAGCCAATCACGTTAGCAGGAAGTCGTTTCCCGTCTTCTAAAACTACAGTAACGGTTGCGGGTGCATCTTGCAAAACGTGAGCATTAGTAATAATTAACCCGTCAGAACTAACAATAAAGCCACTGCCGCTTGATTTACCTGTGTTGATATAAACTACGGCTGGACTGGCTTTTTGATTCACTCGAATGCGTGTTTGTTCTTCCGAGTTTTGGGCTATGACAGGGTTGGAATGATGATTTGGTTGGGGAAATGCCAAGCCATTTGGTGATGCTAGAGCCTGTACGGATAAAACAGCAAGCCCTGTAACTGCTATCAGATATGGTTTTCTGTTCATTGGTGAACTTGGTATAGACTAAGGTAGCTATGACATTGTATTTAGAAGATTATCCAGGATAAATGACAAAATTCAACTGTTGTTACCATTTTTGTAACAGCCTCTTTGATGATGATTGAGAATTGATTATAACAAAACCCTTGCGGGACAAGGGTTCTGAACAATTATCTCTATATTTTCAATGAAATGCCCACACAATAAGAGGTTGTTTGAAAAGTATTAGATGAAACCAACAATCTCCGAAACCTAACCC
>NZ_VIKY01000168.1:0-409 GCF_009711925.1 Dolichospermum sp. UHCC 0352
TTCCCATTGGTCGCCCGATAGCTAATACTCAAACTTACATCCTCGATCAATATTTACAACCAGTTCCCATTGGCATTGCTGGAGAATTACATATTGGGGGTGTACAATTAGCTAGAGGCTACCTCAACCAGCCAGAATTAACTAATGAAAGATTCATTTCTAATCCTTTTGGTGAAGGTAAATTATATAAAACTGGAGATAAGGCACGTTATCTAAGTGATGGAAATATAGAATATCTTGGTCGCATCGATCATCAAGTTAAACTACGAGGTTTACGTATTGAGTTAGGAGAAATAGAATTCCTTTTAGACACTCATCCCCAAGTAGAACAAACAGTTGTAGTTCTGCAAGCAGATACTTCTGAAAACCAACGCTTAGTAGCTTATGTAGTTAGAAAAAACTCATCATT
>NZ_VIKY01000016.1:0-2374 GCF_009711925.1 Dolichospermum sp. UHCC 0352
AAATGCTTCGCCCCTACTGACAACTGACCAATCCCCAGTTTTTGTTGCATCTTGTAACAAGATGTTTCCTAATCCTGCTAAAACAGTGAAAAGTAGTAAACGGAGTCTTGAAAATCAAGTTCAACTTAGGAGGATTTCCATCATGCCTATCTCAGATACCCAAGTTTACATTGCATTAGCTGTAGCGCTAATTCCAGGAATTCTAGCTTGGCGTTTAGCTACAGAACTATACAAATAACACCAGTGTAACGCTGTTACAGGTGCTTAATCCATAAGTAGGAGTAGATTTCAAATACTTGTAGTTCTAAACTATGGGAATTTTAGGAATCGCCCCTACTTTACTAGGTAATATTTTATTCATCTTCATACTTGTATAAATTTCCAGAAAATGGAGTAATATGGCAGCTAAATTAAGCCGCAATTAGCACCTGTTTGCTTTTGACGGTAATTACCGTAAATCAGCGAGTTTTTTGTTAGCACCATGAATGCGTTTCAACCATCTAAACCTCCTCTACAGCCCGTAGAACAACGCCGAACTGTACCCAGACCTAAACGACATTTACGCCAACGTGCTTATCAAATAATGGCACTGGAAACTACAGCCAAAGTAGCAGTTAATATAGTTATTAGTGCAGCAGCAGTATCTGCTTTAGTACAATTATTACCTTATCATTGGTCACAACAGGATAAGTTGCGAACAGTTCGTACCGAAGTAAAAGTTATGGAAGGGCGTGTGCAAAACTTGCAGACAGAATTTAGCCGCAACTTTGATCCTGGGGAAGCTAAAAGTATTATGCAACAAAAATCATTTCGCTTTGACCCTAATCAGCGTCCAGTTATATTGATGAATCAAGAGCAGACTGGAACGGAACAATCTAACTCAGCACCATAAAAGTGCAGAAAATATATTAATCATCACGGTTATTAGGGTGACTACCAAATGATACAACTTTATATTTAGTCATGAAACTCAAATTTTTGAGTCAGTTTTACAAATTGAATGCCTAAAACTCTGAATTAAGCCATCTACTAAATTAGTCTTCAAAAAAGAGCAACTCGTTTAACCAGTTTTCGATTTGTAACCGTAAGCGATAACCGGAAACATCTTGATGATTTAAAGATGGTAGTTCTGCCAATGCGCGACGATAATTCGCAATTGCACAATTCCAATCACCCCAGAGATGATAAGTCCGTCCCTGTTCCGCCCAAATGTTGCCTTTGAGTTGACCAAACAGCATGGCAATTTCTAAGTTTTCAATAGCTTCTGCATAGTCTCCCAAGTCGCGTAAAGTAATACTACGATTAATCCAAGCCCGAACATGATGGGGATTTAGATCCAATGCTTGTTCATAATCAGCCAATGCGGCTGTTAATTCACCACAAGCAGCGTAATAATTAGCCCGATTATTGTAGGCACTAGCTAATTTAGAATTTAAATCCAAGGCTTTGTTATAATCAGAGATAGCTTTTTGGCTATCACCACTTTGAAAATAAATCAGCCCTCGGTTATTGTAATCGACCGCATTTTCGGGATGATGGTCAATCAGGTGACTTAACAGTGCGATCGCTTTAGTATAATCCCCTTGTTGTGCTAACTTCAAAGCACAAGAGCGTAAATAACGTTCTTCCAACATTGATTCATTACCATCCTGTAACGGCGCACATTGATGACAAGGATTGTTTTGATCAGAAAGACATACTTGATTGTTTTGAATACCAGAATTTAAAAAAGAGTGCTTATTCATACTTTGCCTATTTGGTTTACTTGGTTTGTCAAATAAAGTTACAGTTTTTGTGTCCTAATGACTCTAGGATGATTGAAGGACGTGGATTTTACATCCAACAACAGATGAGCCATAAATCTAATAATGTATACTTCATACCCAAGTTCAATTCCCGAATCAGTAAAATTCTGAAGAATTGAAGTGTAAATTTTAATGATCAGGGGAAGAGGGAAGAGGGAAGAGGTAATAGGCAATAGGCAATAGGCAATAAGAGTTTTACCAATGACAACGGACAACTAACAACTAACCAACCCCTATTTACCAATTCTAGAAGAGACATTTCTCATGACAACAATAATTGCTTATGCTGATGCTACCGCCCTCAATACCGATGACTATATTGTGCTTTGTTTAGCTACGTGCTTATATAAAGAAGATGGGGAAGTGGATCAAATTGAAGTGATAGAACCCATTCCTTCAGCCGCATTAGAAGCTATCTGTAAACAAATTCCCACATCTTAAATTATTCGATAGAGCGCAAACGGGTACTAAATGCGGCTAGAATTGTCACCTAAAAATTTTTAGGATTTTTAGGTGTTATACTCAAAACGGCTTGATTGTTTGATTCTAAACGTAGGGGTTTAGCACTG
>NZ_VIKY01000169.1:0-2813 GCF_009711925.1 Dolichospermum sp. UHCC 0352
AAATGCTTCGCCCGTACAGTTGTCAGTTGTCAAAAAGAAGAAAGAAGAAAGAAGAAGTTTTAATTGTGTCACCGCAACTTCTCAATACCCAGTGCAAGATATAAGATAAATTCTATGGAGTAGAAAAATCAAAAAATGTCTAACAACCGTTCTGGAATCTTTATTGGTGGTTTGATGTTAGGAGCAGCTATTGGCACTTTAGCAGGTTTATTAGTTGCTCCCCGCACAGGACGGGAAACCCGTAAACTTGTCAAAAAATCTGCCAATGCTATCCCCGAATTAGCAGAAGATATCACGACCAGCGTGCAAATTCAGGCAGATCGTCTTTCTAATAGCACCCTGCAAAACTGGGATGAAACTGTAGACAGACTGCGGGATGCGATCGCAGTTGGCATAGACGCTACCCAGCGCGAAAGCCAAAATTTAAACAAAAAAAATACTGTTGATGTCAGCAGCACCACAAACGATACTGATCCTTTGACCGAAAAACTAGAACGTTCATAAGTGGCATAACCGTGATTGATCCTTTGTTTTGGCTGGGACTATCCATCCTCCTAGTTGCTGCTAGTCTAACAGCCGTTTTGGTGGCAGCCATACCCGCTTTGCAGGAACTAGCCCATGCTGCTCGCAGTGCCGAAAAATTCTTTGATACCCTTTCACGGGAGTTGCCACCCACTCTCAACGCTATCCGCAACACCACCTTAGAAATAACCGAATTAACCGATGATGTTAGTGAAGGTGTTAAAAGTGCCGGTCAAGTTGTCAAACAATTTGATCAAAGTCTAGATACCGCCAAAAAACAAGCAGAAAATCTACAAATTAGCACCCGTAGTGTCTTCGTCGGCTTTAAAGCAGCTTGGACAAGCTTCGCTCGCAAAAAAAAACCAGGAGAAATGCGAAAACGCTGATCATTGAGAACGGGATTAAACACTGCCAAAACTGATCAACAGCGAGTAGTCACCAATTCCTAATTTCTCCATCAGATTTTGCTGAGATATCTAATATTAGAGTAAGGTAAAGAAGTGTAAAGAAGTATCACTTTTACATTAATCTTTGAAAAGCACTTTTTACATTCTCCCCTAGATAATAGTATAAGAACGTTCATGCACCTGTGTTTTTGGCGACGAATTTTAGTATCAATTGCCGTATTTGGCTTTATTGGCTCAATTTGGGCAATTAATTCTCCATCTGCCCTAGCTTATGAAAATCCCGATTTGTTACCCAGCTTTGTCACCCCAGTAGTAGATTTAGCAAAAACTCTCCCTGACCCCCAAGAAGAAAAGCTAGTTAAAGAATTAGAGCAGTTTGAAACTGATACTGGTTGGAAATTGCGCGTTTTAACCCAATACGACCGCACCCCAGGGAGAGCAGTAATCAAATATTGGGGTTTAGATGATAAAAGCATTCTCCTAGTAGCAGATGCTCGTGGTGGTAACATCCTCAGCTTTAGTGTTGGTGATGCCGTTTATGAATTCTTACCCCGCACCTTCTGGATTGAACTACAAACCCGCTTTGGTAACTTATACTTTGTCCGTGAAGAAGGAGAAGATCAAGCCATTCTCCAGGCTCTAAATTCAGTGAAAGGTTGCTTACTCAAAGGCGGTTGTAACGTCGTTCCTGGACTCCCTAGAGAACAATGGATACTCACCCTTGTTACCTCTGCTGTTGGGGGGATTATTTGTGGTTTTGCTGCCCAACCGCGCGGCGACAAAAAGATACTTGGTTGGCAATGGGCGTTAATTTTCTCACCTTTATGGGGAATATTATTTATTGCCTTCGGTATTGCTCCAGTTATTACCCGGACAAGCGATTGGTTGCCTCTCGTCCGCAATATTTCCGCTTTTGCCATTGGTGCTTTAGTAGCTTATTTATCCCCCGTGTTTAGTCGGACTTCCTCTAACGCTGAATCCTGAAAAGTTATAGGATACTGACTGGTAACTGGCAACTAGAAATAAATTCTGCCCAATTACTAATTGCCAATTACCAATCAACAAAGACTACGCACGGAAACTGATAAGCTAAAAACTAATACATTAAATAACAATGGAATGGCACGTAACTGACGCTCAAAGTTTGGCAATTATTGATACTGAAATTGGTGATCATATTTTTTCACCAGCAGAGTATGAAATCGTCCGCCGCGTAGTTTATGCTACAGCAGATTTAGAGTATAAATCCTTAATCCGGTTTTCAGAACAAGCATTACAAGCTGGAGCAGCCGCCCTAGTAGCACGTACTACCATTGTCGTAGATGCACCAATGGTACAAGCAGCCATAGCCCATGATATTCAAAATACATTTGCTAATCCAGTGTATTGCAGTATGGAAGCACTAACACGACCCCAAAAAGAAAAAACCCTTGCTGCTTGGGGGATTGAAACCCTAGCTAGGCGTTATCCAGAGGGAATATTTGTAGTTGGTCAAGCACAAACAGCATTAACTGCACTGGTTGAATTAATTGCAGCCGAAGAAATTAGACCCGCTTTAGTCATTGCTACCCCCGTAGGTTTTGCCAATTTAGAACCAGTAAAAGCACGATTACAAGAATCTCTAGTTCCTTACATCACTATTGAAGGTCGCAAGGGTAACGCTGTCGTAGCTGCTGCCATTGTTGACGGCTTAGTAGACTTGGCTTGGCAAGCCTATGGACAGGATAGAACTGGAGGGGGTTGAAGAGGTAGGGGAGGTAGGGGAGGTTGGGGAGGTAGGGGAGGTTGGGGAGGTTGGGGAGGTTGGGGAAGTAGGGAGAAGATTTTTACCAATCACCAATCACCAATTACCAATCACCAATCACCAATTACCAATCACCAATG
>NZ_VIKY01000170.1:0-51250 GCF_009711925.1 Dolichospermum sp. UHCC 0352
TACATTAAAAACTTTTCAAACATCCTCTGACAGACTACTAGTCAATGTCCTGGAAAAGTGCTGACACATTATCTTTTTTAAGTATTAATACGCTAGTAAAAATTCTGAATATATGAAATTTATGGTTACGATCTTTTTTAAGTATTTTTAATGTTTTATTAACAATTATTGTTACAGAATTGATAGTGTTTTCATGTAGAATCATCTTTGACGGAAAATTTAACGTACCAAGTGATTAATCATGAGAAATTGGCAGCATAAATTATTTTTGGGCTTACTTTGTTGTGCATTTTTAGTTTTCGGATGGCAAAATAGGGTATTAGCTGAAGGAATGACTAGCTATAGTACACCCGTAGCAAAAACCCAATTATCACAATTAGAAGTAACTCAAAATGTCTATGATTATCTATTGCAGTATCAACCAGAAACTTATAATATTCTGACAAAAAAATTGGCAGAAAGTATTGAAGATGCTAAACAACCATTAGCAGATGAAGTAGTGAATAATCTTTTGGCTTTATCTCCAAATAATCCACAGGTTAAATGGAGAGAAAATAATGGCAAAATAGAATATTTGATGTCAACTTGGAAATATACAAGTAGCCCAAGTTCAGATTGGCCAATAGGTACAAAAAAACTGCTACCTTATCAAACTTGGTTTACAGCAGTTCCACAAGTGAAAGAATTTTGTCAGAAATATCAAGCTATTGATAGCAATATTCCTGATAATGTTGAACTTTCATTGCGGTTACAACAGTATTTGGGATTAATCTTAAATAAATATTCTACGAAAACCCATTTTGTCGAAATGTGGGTAAAAGCAGAAGATCTAACTAGACCATGTATTGATGCAGAAATTAACGATGCTAGTTGTAATCTTTTACCTTTACCTGTTCCTGATAGTAGTCCTGTAGTCAAGGCAATATATACCAATTCCTACACCAATGCTAAAAAGGAATATTATCCTTGGTCTGGTTTAGGTTATACTTATGACTGGGGAAATTCTCAAAAACCTCATCAAGGACCCAGTGAGTTTATTATTAACCCCACTCCAGAGAAACCTGTAGAGGTGGAAGTTGCTTCTGTGACACCTACGCAAGAATACTGTCGGAATCAGATTTTACAATAAAATATCTAGTCGGAAGGGATGATCAAAATTTTCCTATATTTTGATCATCCCTTGTTTTTTTATCAATTAGGGTTAGCTAACAATTGTTAGCTTTTGTTAGCTTTTTTGGATCGGATTCAATAGAATTAATTTCTTGCAAAGTTTGCCACCCAGCATACCACTGGGAATTATCTTGCAATAATTTAGCATTTAACCAAAAGCGCACTTGAGGATCACAAGCTGCTACCATTTCTGCATATACCCATTTACCCTGATTTTTACGGTTAACAACCTGAAAATGTCGCCAGCCATCAACTTTTTGTTGTGCAGTCCATTTAGAACCCAGTAGGTAAGGAAATTTTTGTTTTTTAGTCATTTGTCAATTGTTAGTTGTCGGTTGTCGGTTGTGAAGAACTTTCTTTTTTCACCCCTTACCCGTTACCTATTACGCATCATTTATTAAGTTTTATATCAGGTATTTTCTAATTTAAAAATATTTACTAATTCAGCAGTGATGATGACTATGAGAATGTTGTTCCCTCCGATACTTCAGATCGTGAACTTTTTTCTTTATTGTCAGATTTTTATCTCAATTCAGTAAAAGTTCAACCCAGAAATGCTGAAGAGGAATTAGACTTGATGATTGTATCAAACATTTTACCTCTCAGGATGGGTTTATGGCTTTCTTTGATAGTTTTACCGATTCGATCAAACAAAAGTGGCTGCAATTCTTTCAAGCTAATCGTGAATGGATTACGCTTCAGATGACTGTTGAATCAGTTTATACCCCTGATGGCGGCAAGCGACCTTCTTCTTACCTTATCCTGGGAGTTATTAATGCTCTAGAACCGAAATTGGCCCAGCTAATGCTTCCCTTTGCCAAACTGAATCCAGATGCGGATACTTTAATTGAAGTTCTGAATTTACATTTTGACCCCGATATTGCCCTTGGTAATCGTCTCAGTCCTACAGTAGAACCACAGATGTACTCCCGTCAGCAGGCTGTGGTCATGGTGGATGGACCTGAACCAGAAGCGGAATCTTTCTCAATCCCTGAAATGAGTCTGAATGAGTTGGGAAACGAAACACAAGCGACTTGGGCTGTAGAACAAGATGATGATGGCTTTGGTGATATTTCCTTATCTGATGAAGATATTGCCCATGACTCAGAAGCAATGGGTAATTTTGGTCATGTTTCCTTTACTTCCATGTCTTTAACTGATGAAAGCAATGATCAGAGCCTTAATAGCCTCACTTCAGTTGGTGAAAATCCCTTTGGGGAAATACCTGATCATGCTTTGACTGGGCTGAATACATCTGCAGAAAATGGATTTGATGATGTAGTTTCGGACATCTGGGGTGATGAAACTTCGTTTCAGAATGGTGACGACAATTTGGAAGAACTGCCATCTGAGGTTTTTAATGAATCAGAAATGGCTCGTCTCTTCCCCAACAATTAATTGTTGAAGGTGGGCGAGAGGAAGCAGGGGATCAGGGGGCTTTCTATCAGGGTGAAAACCTGTTTTTAGTACCCATTCCCCAATACCCAATCATCTACTTTCCAATTTCCAAAAATTCAGAATTGTGGAAAAACCTGATAATTACAATCAAATTTAACGGATTTATGAATTGAAACCTGATTTGGTAATTACTGGTATGGCTCATGCTAAATATTTTACTTTTCGTTACATATTACTCTTCGAGAAGCCGCTCCGCGTCTACGGTTTTTTTCCGTTCACCTACTTAGTATTTATTGATAAACAATTTGATTGGAACAAAGTTGATGAGTCCATTGTAGCTGCTATCAAAAATGCAAATACTACTGCCGAAAATTTTGCGGCAACAAAATTTATTTTTAATATATCGAATACCCCTTTTTACAACTCTCTCAAAATATGGCAAATAAATATTATTAATCTGGCAATAAACTCAATTTATCTCTTTTATGAAAGTTGCCACATAAGCTCATAGAAAATACATTATTTGATCAAGTTGACAAAAGAAACTCAACAATCAATTATATGATACTGTTGGGTTTCGCTTTTGAATGATACTGTTTTTTTCGGGCTACGCATCTTTGAAAAATATCTTTTTCTTGACTGAGCTTTAAACTGGTGAAACTTGAGTTTCTTATCTGTTCCCTGTTCCCTATTCCCTGTTCCCTTTTTTGTAATGTAAATTTTGGAAAATTTAGATGTGTTCCTTGATGCTGAAAAAATAGCAAGTAAACCAGTTAAATTAGTCAAGATGCTAGTGGCTGTAAAAGCAGTCAAACTCCTATTCAACGTAAGTTCATTGAATAAGAAAGTTGTAGAATGAACAAATAACTCATCATTTGTTCAATTATTAATTAATATTCATCAATACACTATGACGAGCAGCGAACTGGAGCGGTACTACAGAATTTTAGAATTAGAGCTAGGGGCCACACTTGAAGAAATCAACCAGGCTTATAAAGATTTAGTGTTTGTTTGGCACCCGGACCGCCTCCCCAAAGACAACCTGCGCTTACAAAACAAGGCACATGAGAAGCTGAAATTATTTAATGAAGCTCGTGATAAATTGCGCTCTTTCCGGAATAAACAGCCCACTCCCGCTTATTCTCCACCACCTCAAGCCGATAAACCATCATCTACATACTCTTACTCACCACAAAAAACCTATCAACAACCACAGGCAAATTCAGATTTAAGTGGTAAAGATTTTAGCCGCGCTAATTTGAGTAATCGGGATTTATCAGGAAGAAACTTGAGTTATGCAAATTTAAGCGGTTCTAATCTCAGTGATACTTTTATGCACAAGGTGATTCTCAGAGGTGCGGATTTGTCAGAAGCCAATTTATTTAGAGCTAACTTACTGTTAGCAGATTTAAGAGATGCCAACTTACGCTCGGCTAATTTGATTGGTGCGGATCTTAGCGGTGCTGACTTGCGGGGTGCTGACTTGACAGGGGCGAGAATTCGTTCAGGCGATCGCCTGCTGGTAAAATTAATTGGTGCTAAATTAACTGGAGCAATCATGCCAGATGGTATAATTCATAACTAAAAACGACTTCAGAGGATAAAAAGTAAAAAAGTAAGTTAAAATTACTTACAAACTAAATCACCAGTGAGTAACAGTTCATAGCCACTGAAATTAATAATATAGCCATACTCCATAATATGTGAGAGAATCTATTTCCTGCTGCTTGAGTGCATCAGTCAAGTTTAAATAGAAAATAGGGCTGCTATATTCACAAAATTTAATTATCAATGTGGCTTCCTGCTCCCGTTATACATCTGAATAGGTAGGAAAATTTAAAGTTAGACTAATACTTATTAGCCAAAAGCTTCTGGATTCCTGTACTATTGATGATTGACTGGTAATTGTTAAAAATAAATTATTTTAGTTCTATTAATGATCATGAACATTGCAATTATTGGCTGTGGTTATGTCGGTTGTGCCGTTAGCAAATATTGGCAGTCAAATAGTAATTTTATGCTGACGGCAACTACCACTAATCCCCAAAGGATATCTACTTTAGAAGCAGTAGCACAAAGGGTTATTGTCACTTCAGGTAATGATCTAGAAAGCTTGAAAGCTGTATTAAAAAATCAAGAAGTTATCTTATTAAGTGTCGGCGCAAAAACCGCTGATTCTTATGAAGAAACTTATGTAAACACTGCCAAAAATCTAGTTTCTCTCCTCCCCCAATTTCCTAATATTCACCAAGTAATATATACAGGTAGTTATTCAATTTATGGAGATAGAAACGGTGTATGGGTAGACGAAGAAAGCCCACCAGCACCAGCTAATCGCAATTCTCAACTACTGCGAAAAACAGAAGATATATTATTAACAGCAAATAATGACAATACCCGCGTTTGTATTTTACGTTTAGGAGGTATTTATGGACCCGGTAGAGAACTGGTAAAACTATTTAGTAGAGCGTCAGGAACAACCCGTCCTGGTAATGGGGAAGATATCAGCAATTGGATTCATCTTGATGACATTGTTAGTACAATAGAATTTGCTCGTGAGCAGCGCTTACAAGGTATTTATAATCTTGTAGATGATAGTCATCTCACGAATAAAGAATTACTTAATAATGTGATGACAAAAAATAATTTACCTAATGTTATTTGGGATGCAGATAATAAAAATACCCGCCCATATAATGCCTGGGTGTCCAATCAAAAACTGAAAGATGCTGGATATCAATTCATTCATCCTCACATGATTTTTTAGTTACTATTAAAAATTGCCATCATGTCATCATCTACAATCAGCAACTCCACAGCATCTCCAACCCAGTATTATAGTTGGCAAAACTACCGCTGTGCTTATGAAATTCATCAACCTCTCAATTCTACTGCTTCAGGTATTCCGTTACTTTTAATTCATCCTATCGGAGTAGGATTATCACGGCAATTTTGGCAGCGATTTTGCCGAGAATGGTATGATAAAAAGCACCAAAATCTTATTTATAATCCCGACTTATTGGGATGTGGTGAAAGTGATATGCCAGCTTTAGCGCATACACCAATTAACTGGGCAAAACAGTTAGAACACTTCTTGCAAACTGTGGTTAAACAACCCGTTATTATCGTAGTCCAAGGAGCTTTATTACCCGTTGCCATTGAATTAGTGAAACTGGAAAAAGACTTAATTGCTGGGTTAGTATTATCTGATCCTACATCTCGTCCAGTTATTACTAAAAATGCCCCCAAATGGCAACAGAACTTACTTTGGAGCATTTTTACATCTCCCATAGGTAATGCTTTTTTCCGCTATGCCCGTACCCGCAAATTTTTATATTCTTTCTCTGTTGAAAAATTGTTTGCTGTTAGTGAAAACGTTGATGATGAATGGCTAAATACTCTCATAGCAGATGCTAAAAATATGCGAGGGCGTTATGCTGTATTTGCTTTTTTAGCGAGATTTTGGCAAAGAGATTACAGTAGTGATATTGCCTCAATTTCGCACCGGACATTATTGGTTGTGGGAGAACAAGCTCGCGGTATTAGTAAAGAAAGTAAACCAGAAGCTCCCGACGAACGATTAGCATATTATCTGAATTGCTTACCTCAAAGTCAGGGAGTAAAAATCATTGGCAAAAATGTCATGCCCTATGAATATACTCAGGCATTTGTTGAGGCAGTATCTCCATTTATAGCTGATATTTCCTGATAATCTAAGATGAGATTTTTAACTTACCTTTGGGGGTTAAAGTCCCCTGCTTCTACAAGCAGCGGGTTTTGCGTCGGGGTAAAATCCCCGTTGCAAAACGTCATTCTAAATTCTAAATTCTGCATTCTTTTAATTGCCACTGCTATTTGAAATTTCATGATTTATGCACAGTAGGAGTTAAGCTGATTAAATCATCAATATTCCGTTTCATTGTTATGCAAATTGCGTCTAAAGGTAAGTCATTTTCATCATAACCAAAGGGATTTTCTATTTCTAAACCAATGGCTTCAATACCTAATAACGTAAAGCTAACCAAAGCAGAAATTAACCCAGTCCACCAGCCAAGACTCTGAACTATTTGAAATGGCAAGAGGAAGCAATACAGTAATAATAATTGTTTAAGGTGAATAGCATAAGCTAGAGGCATTGGTGTTCTTAAAATTCGTTCACAAGAACCTAAATTATCTACCAAGATATTTAATAATTCCTGTAGAGATGTCAATTGATAACTATTAATGCAATGACGATTGTATTGCTGTTGTAAATAATCGCTAATCCAAAAAGCTACTTCTAAAGGAGGATTATTCATAATCTTTAATTTTATATAGTAAGAGTCTGGCATTAATTCTTCTAAATCATTATTGATAGGCTCACCTCGTAAATGTAGTTTTGTCGCTACGCCAAAAGCCACAAGTAAGTTTAAGGCATCAATTTTATTATTTTTATCCTCTGGTTCTTTTTCATCAATAGATACCCATATTTGTCTGGCTAAATTACGGGTAGTATTGACTATTGCCCCCAGCATTTTCTCCCTTCCCAAAAGCGATCATAAGCTGTATTCGTGCGAAATACTAATAATAAACCTAAAACAATACTGGGAATAACAGTCCCTAAAATTGGCTGAGAAACGGGAATTTGAAGATGATAAAGTAGAGAAATTAAAACTCCAAAAGCACCACATAACAGCACCCGTTTGTAGATAGCAGCAATGACTGAACCTTTAATTTGTAGAGCGGTTTCAAACCATTGCGGTTTTTTCTGTACCATAAAACTCTCTGATATATTCAATATGAAATCCAAGTAGGTGGGCGGAGGAAAATCAAAATATATTTCGTTTTGGGGAATGGCTAAAACTCAACCACAATAACGCATAGAGGCAAATTTACATATTGTTACAAGTTTTGTTTATCTCCCGTCCACTTACTTAATATACAGGCAATTGTTACACCTACAAATACCTAATTAACGTTTTAAAATACCTGGCGACAAAAGCACCGCCAGGATAATATTAATGACCAGCTTCTTGAATTAAACTATCCAACTCTTGCTGCATTTTGCTTTTGACTAATTCATAGCATTCGTTCACATAAATGCGATCGCTTGCGGCTTCTTTTCCATACCTTGCAAACACAATCGGGGGACAAACCCTAGTATAGATAGGCACGGGCAAAGGAATATTCGGCCAAGGTCCAAAAGCCAATCCCCAAGGTAATCCCAGATAAACAGGAAACACCAAAGGATCTATCCCAAACAGCCAAGGCATCCCCATTTTATGAAATTGCTGCATAATTTCATATATGTCAGCCAAGACAATCAGAGTATCATGTGATCCCCAGGAAATTGCTGGTATAATCGGGACATTTTCCCGGAGTGCCAACTTAATAAACCCCTTCCGTTGGGCAAAATAAATTTTATCCCGCATTGCATGGGGTCGAAACACATCCTCAGCGCCACCAGGATAGACTAAGACACTAGCACCAGCCCGCAAGGCCTTGTAAGCCATTTTCGGATGCGCTCTCACTGCACCAGCCTTCATCGCCATTTCCGCCGCCGGTGGCAACACATCCCAAACTTTAGGGTGCATCAAGCCATAAATCGGTCTTTTCACACTAAAGCGACGTAACCAATCATATAACATCATGGATGTGTCCGGAGAAGCCAGTCCGCCATTATGAGAACCGACAATGAGAATTTTCTCATCTGGGACATTTTCCCAGCCACTGGTTTGGACTCGAAAATAGAAATTATATAACAAGCCTAGTATAGGCATCATAGACTCGATGAACTTTGGATCTCGTTGATCCAAAGACCACCCTGTGTTAGTGTTTTGAGGATGTTTTAGTTTGAACATCAGGAAATTTTATAAGAAAATAAGCTGAAAACCCCGGAATTGACACCTAAAAATCCAAAAAGTTTTTAGGTGTCAATGTCTTTTAAGACGGGGATGAAAGCCATCTAGGGGATTTATCCCCCAGTGACGATTAGTGTTACACTATTTGTAACAGGAAGGGTAATCAACCTGTCTAAAAACCTAACTGCCTAACGGCTTTTCTGTACCTTGACAATTAAATCTATGCGGTTCTACTGCATTGTTCTAGTTTCCTCCTAGCAGTAGGTAAAAGATTTATAGGAACTAGACGAATCAGAATTTTGAAACTTTCTCGTTTCAAGTTAAACAGGACTTGCAGTCATGCAACTACGGTCGGGCAGACCGAAAGTTAACGCTTGGGGAGAGTCCCACCTCTGAGCTAGATAACGCAAGGAATCTAGTTTAAGTGGTCTCGTTGAACCAAGAATCCTCGTGTCTTTAGACCGGGGAGTGTCAACAGGATTTATACGGATGGAACAACCCGTTGTTTTTCAGTTTTATCCAGCCTAACGCAATCCTCCCATTCTTTCCCGCACTCTGAAGCAGTAATTCAGATATAAGTAGTCGTGCAAAATAAATTTCAGATTGAGGAGAGGGAACAGGAAAGGAATACAGAGATTTCTGTTTATGAAAAAAATGTGCAATTAATTTTGTTCAGTTACTTGCATGATACTTTTTAGGCATCCTCTCCGCCTCCAAATATTCTTAATTTAGTCAATTACAGCCTTAGTTTTGAAAATATCCCATAGGAACTCCATCTGATTGCCTTCGTCTTGAGAATATAGACTATTCAAGATTACTATATGCATAAATTGCGTTCTCAACATTTAAGGTCATAGAAATAACATGAAAACTTTCAGGATATTTACAGTTGTTCCCGTCGGGTTAACCATGAGTTTATTGCTGACTCAGTCCGGTTTTGCCCAACCCCCACAACCCCCAACTACTAAAATTAAAAATCCTCTTGATATAGACCCCATAACTTTAACTGGTATCTCTGGAGGACAGGCAAAAACTGATTGCGGGTATACTTCCACTGCACCCAGTCAAGTGATTGAAGTGACAGAGCCACTACCTTATCTACAGTTAACAGTAGAGGCTGAAGGACAGCCAACACTATTGGTTGAGGGACCAGGAGGGCGCTTCTGTGTACTCAGTAATGATGATATTGCGAATAAACCAAAACATTCTGGCTACTGGACAGTAGGCAAATACTCAGTGTATGTGGGTGAATTGTCGAAACAAAAGTACAACTATACCATTTCCATTTCACAACACCAAAAATAGCGATTTTAGCTTTGTCTCCCCAATCCTATCCAGAAATTTAGATTTTGAGAGTCTAACATATCGTATTTTTGGCAACAAATTGGACTCCTAACATGATATTGGTATTACAGTGACTCAATAAAATCTTTGAGGGGAAATATGTTTAAAAGACTAATTGGTGTTGTTGTTGCTACTATTTTGCTGACATTACAGATGGTTGTCGGTACTGCAACAGCAATGCAACTAGATGAAGCTATCCGTACGGTGCCATTAAATGATCAAGGTGATACCGTCGTTCTCAGTTTAAAACAAGTCAAAGAAGGCAAAAGACTCTTTAATTTTGCTTGCGCTCAATGCCATGCTGGTGGTGTAACTAAGACTAACCAAAACGTGGGACTTGACCCAGAAGCTTTGGCAGGAGCTTTACCTAAACGCAATAATATTGTAGGTTTGGTGGACTATATCAAAAATCCCACTACCTATGATGGTGAAACCGAGATTTCTGAAATCCACCCCAGTATCAAGAGTGCGGATATTTTCCCACAAATGCGAAATCTGACGGAAGATAACTTGGTGGCTATCTCTGGACACATTCTCCTCCAACCAAAAGTTGTTGGGACTAAATGGGGTGGCGGTAAAATTTATTACTAAATTATTCCCGTAGGCTTGATTCTATAGGTAGGGGTTTAGCACTGCTAAACCCTTACAAATCTAGGATATTCTAGTTACAGCACTTTCCGGTGTTATGAGGTATATATCCAGCGGGCAAGACTTGTACTGAGCTTGTCGAAGTATGCCCGCACTACAAGAGTTTCATGATTCAAGTACCTCATTAGAGCGAAATCTGCTGTATGACCTGATAGCTAAATGCTGACTTAAAAACTAATTTCTCAGTTGTACAGGCATAGCTAAATAGGTCATTTTCAAACCACCCAAAGGCGTGAAAATTACTGGAGTTAAACTTTGATTTAAGTGCATTTGAATTTCTGAAGATGGTAATTCCTTCAAACCTTCCATCAGATATTTGACATTAAAAGCAATGTCTATATCTTCTCCAGATATTTGGGCTGGCATTGATTCTGTACCACTACCAACATCTTGCGCTTCACAAGATAAAGTAATTTCTTGATTGGCATGATCAATACTGACTTTGACAATATTATTTTTCTGATCTGCTAATACAGCAATTCGTTCCAAAGTGCTGATAAATTGCTTTCTTTCTAATGTGACTTGGCGTTCAAATTGCCGAGGAATTAATTGCCGATAAGCGGGATATTGTCCTTCTAAAGTGCGGCTGGTTAACCGTTGATTTTGCCAAGCAAAGACAACTTGCCCTTGATCAAGATAGACAGCTACAGTTTCTTCTGATGTAGAATTATGTCCTAACATCCGTTGTAGCTCTCGTAATGCTCTTGCAGGTACTGTCACCTCTACCTGTTCGCTTCCCTCCACAGGACGCTCATTAGTAGTTTCCAAAACTGCTAGACGGTGTCCGTCCGTGGCTGCAAATTCTAAAGTATCTTGTTTCAGGGTTAAATGTACACCTGTGAGGACTTGCTTGGTTTCATCTGAACTGGTAGCAAATAAAGAACCTTTCAACCCTTCAATTAGTGCCGCAGTAGTAAGATGAATTGCTTCGGCGTTTTCAATCACTGGTAATTCAGGAAACTCCTCTGCCCCCATAGCCCGCACTTGATAACGTCCGCTTTTGGGTTTGAGAGTAACAATTATACCTTCTCCAGTATTATCTCCTGATTGGTCATCAAGGGTAATTTCCCCTTCTGGTAAGCGAGAGGTGATATCTACAAGCAGTTTGGCAGGGAGAGCAATTGTCCCACCTTCTAATACCTCGGCAGTAAAACTGGTACGGATACCTAAACTGAGGTCAAAAGCTGTTAAACTGACTTGATTAGTTTCGGCATCTGCTTGTAATAAAATATTGGCAAGGACAGGGTGAGTTGGTCTGGACGGGACTGCACGACTGACGAGGGAAAGATTGCTACTAAGATCACTTTGAGAACAGATTAATTTCATCTTTAAAATAAATAATCAAAAGAATGGGTAATTGGTAATTGTAATCGGTAATGGGTAATTGGGTGATTAACCGATTTCCCCATTACTTCGTAATCCTAACTGCTCAAAGCCTTGATAAACCGTTGCAAACTCTTAAACACACTGGGTTTTCTCGTAGGTGTAGCGTCCGTAGTGTTTTCCCTTTGTCCCCCCATGAGAATCGCGTCTAATTCATCACCGGAGGGTTTTTTAGGGAGTTCGGCAACTTTTTGATATTCACCCGCTGTTTCTAGCCATACTTCCCATAGTCCAGGGTAGCAGCGGAAAAGGGCAGATTCATCATCTACAGGACGGATATAGTAACAAGATTCGATGGTACTAATGAAGCGACGACGGGTTTCTCTGGCTGTGTAACCAATACCAACGACACTAGAATCTTCTAGCCTGGGTGTTAACATGATGACAGGGCGTTCCCCAATCAGTTCACACAACTTTTCTAATTGTGGGACTTCTACAGAGGTGGGGGCAATAAATAGGAAAATTTCATCTTCTGGCTGAATTTTCGCTTCTAAAGATGCAGCCCTACCTGTACCAATATCGGAAATTTGGAATTGGGCATCTGTCCAATCACGACGGGCTAATGCAGCCGCACCAGCATCAGCAAAGAAGACTTTGAGACGGGATTCATATTCAGTGAACAGGGGAAGAAACTGTTCTGCAACTGTCATGAATTTGAGTTCTGGAAATAATAACTCAACTTGAATCCGAGTCATACCATCAGCTAAAGCTGATTTTACCGCTGCGGTTGATTGAGCGATCGCATCTTCTAGGGTTTTGGGTAGTTCAGCCATAGTTTACAAAGTCTCTATATCAATCTTTAATTATCTCACTATAGTTATTATTAAGAGTTGTTTCTAAAGTTATTTTCTGCAAACCTTTTTCTAAAGCTACTGAAAAACAGATAAAATCCGAGTAATTAGCACATTGTCTGACATGATTTTCAATGACGCGATTTATTCATGACCAATTTTCAAAGGACTATTTAGAAGAATTACTCAAACCCTATGGAGAAATTCAAGCACCTAGTCGCGTTGCGGCAGAAGTTCGAGAAATAGATGTATTATTTTCGCCTTTTTCTCCACAAAATCCTAGTTTAAAAATATTAGGGTTATTGGGGAAGATAGCCACTAAACCTGCAATCTTTGAACCTTTTCGCAATCCAGCAGCCAAAGAAGAAATATGTGATTGTCTGTTAAAATTACTGGAAGTGCGGAGTGCATTACAACGAGAAGCAAACCGCAATAAAACTTCTATTCAAAATATAGAAGTCCCGCAATTATGGATTCTCACTCCTACTGCATCTTCCACTATCCTCTCAGGATTTGGTGCAACTCAAAAACCAGACTGGGTTGCAGGAGTACATTTTTTACCTGAGTATTTACGGACAGTCATCGTTGCCTTGCATCAGTTACCATGTACTCAAGAAACATTGTGGTTGAGAGTATTGGGACGTGGCACAGTTCAAAAACAGGCAATTGATGAATTAGCAGCACTACCGGCAAATCATCCATTTCGGAAAGTGACGCTAGAATTGCTGTACAACCTCCAAAAAAACTTGAACATTAATCAACAAATAGAAACAGATGATAGGGAGTTAGTGATGAGATTAGCACCGCTTTATCAAGAAGACAGAGAAAAAGCTAGACAAGAAGGAGAACAAGAAGGACAGCAACTAGGAGAACAACAGATAATTCTCCGGTTATTAAAGCACCGATTTGGGGAACTTGAATTATCTTTAATAGGGCAAATTCAAGGATTATCTACTGATGAATTGGAGTCATTAGGAGATGTATTATTAGATTTTTCAAAAGTTGGTGATTTAGAAGTTTGGTTAAGGGAAAAAGCCAGCCAACAATAGTGATTCTCTAATTATTGAGAATGACACATCTGGTAAAAAAGTAGAGACGTTCCATGGAACGTCTTTACAAAGGTTTTAGAAAGCGTATATTTAATTCCTTCTGGAAATTAACTTCATACTAAACATAGTTTCAGATTTAACAATAATTCTGCTATGATGGTTGACTGTGGCATTTGCTCCTAGTCTTGGTGCTTACCGCCCATTTAGCATTTTAAACCATTCGTCCGCCTAAGACTGAAGCCGTGAGTGGCGACAGGCCGATGTTATTTTTGGAGTTCTATGTCTTTTTCTAATCTCGGCTTGTCCCCGGAAATTGTCCGTGCTGTCACTGAGCGAGGATATAATCAACCCACACCAATCCAGAAACAGGCTATCCCTGTGGTATTGGCTGGTGGTGATATTATGGCTGGAGCGCAAACTGGTACAGGCAAAACTGCCAGCTTCACTTTGCCGCTGTTACATCGGTTATCTGCAAATAAGAACGTTCCCAGTCATTCTACTGGATTTTCCCCAATTCGGGCGTTAATTCTGACACCTACCCGTGAACTCGCTGCACAGGTGCAAGAAAGTGTCCGTGATTATGGTAAATACTTAAATCTGAATTCAATGGTGATGTTTGGGGGAGTCAGTATTGGTCCCCAAAAACAGAAATTGCGAACCCGCGTAGATATCTTGGTTTCAACTCCAGGACGATTGTTAGATCATGTTCAACAAGGGACTCTGAACTTGTCCCGTGTGGAAGTGTTGGTACTGGATGAAGCAGACCGAATGCTGGACATGGGTTTTATTAATGATATTCGCCGCATTCTTTCGCTTTTGCCCAAACAACGCCAGAATTTGCTATTTTTTGCGACATTCTCAGATAAGGTGAAAACTCTCGCGGCTGGGTTAGTACATAACCCGACAATGATTGAAGTTGCACGTCGGAACGTAACTGCGGCAACGATATCACAGAAAGTTTATCATGTTGACCGCGATCGCAAGCGGCAATTACTTTCTCATCTGATTCAGGAAAATAACTGGTATCAAGTATTAGTGTTTAGCCGCACGAAGCATGGCGCTGACCGGTTGGTGAAGCAGTTGGGTGAAGACCGCATTCAAGCCCTGGCTATTCACGGGAATAAGAGTCAGGGAGCGCGAACACACGCTTTGGCTAAGTTTAAAGATGGGACTTTGCAGGTATTGGTAGCAACGGATATTGCTGCGCGTGGTCTTGATATCAGCGAACTACCTCACGTTATTAATTACGATTTACCTAATGTCCCAGAGGATTATGTGCATCGTATTGGTCGGACTGGACGCGCAGGTGCGGAAGGTCAAGCGATTTCCCTTGTATGTGTTGATGAACATCATTTGTTAGCGGATATTGAGCAACTAATTCAGCAGCGTTTACCGAAAGAGGTGGTGGCTGGTTTTGGAGTCAACCCGGAAATTAAGGCCGAACCAATTCCCAATGGACGCAAAGCCCCTGCTGGTGGTGGAAATCAGCGAACTCGTCGTTCTGCGCCTAAATCTGCTTCTTCAAAATCACCTAGACAGCCTTCTTCACGCACAGCAGCAGGTGATAAAAAGCCTGGTTCTACTTCTCCTACACCACGTCGTTCTGGTAAACGTAGGTAATGTCTGATTTACTTAAGTAGAACGGCTTGAATAATTCAAAGTTTGTAGTGAGGAATTTATTCCTCATTTGAGGGCTGAAGCCCTTACTACGAAATCATCTCCAGATTTTTTACATTACTTAATCTACTTTGATTTATTTTCGTCTACTTACTTAGACAAGCAGCAACTATAACTAATCCCCGCAAGGGGACGGAAACATTAAAAATTACCAACATTTGGTGATAATTAGAAATTGACAATTATCAATTATCACCTCTTGTTTAAATTACTTTTGCGGCTTGAGTTCAGAAATAGAAGATTCTTTGAATTCTGTCAGACTAAACAGCGATAACATTTCACTCCACTCCTGCTGATAAGTAGTCCGATTTTCCGCCAACTTACTCAAAGTTTCATACCAGATATTATTCTCCGCATAGGGAACATATTGTTCTTGAGAACTGGTTTTCTTTAGTTGCTCTACAAGTTTAGGACTTGGTTCGACTCTTTTAATCCAACCATCAATAGTAATATTAGTTTGTGAACCTTGATCATTCACACAAGCAATTTTGAAAAACCAACGATATCGTTCTCCTGCTAATAGTGGTTTTTCGGTAGTAGGAAGACTAAAATGGACAATCCCTTTTTTATCAGGTAAAGGGAATAAAAGTGGTTTTTGCAAAACAGATTTTCTTTTTTCATTTAATAATCTAAATTGTCCTGGGGGAGATTGAGACGTTCTATCAAATGGGATATAAAACCAGAATTCAGGATAGTCCTTAGTAGTTAATCCTTCATTACTTTGAGGAACTAAGGCCATGAGGCTTTTGTCGCTGATTTGCGAACATTGAGAACGAGTTGCTCCACCTCTAGACCGTCCAGAAGCGTTTCCTTCAGCTTTGTTATTAAAGAGACCGTCAAAAATTGAAGCCTGTACAGGAGACACCAAAGATAGCAGACTACTAGAGAAAATCGTTGTCAAGGTGCAGACTAAAACAGTTCGAGAAAAAAGTGATAATTGTTGACGTTTCATAGGTAGATATCTGGTGAAATAAGTCTTTTATAGTTTACAATGGAACTATCACAGGTGTTATACTTAAAAGTAAACTCATATAGACTTTGTTATTTTAGATACTGAGGGTAAACCAAATTTAACTGAATTAGCTATTGTTGATAGTCAAGGTGTGGTAATTTATGAAGGTTTCTGTGATGGTAATTCTCATGGGTTTCAGAATGTTTTAAATCTCAAAAGTCTCAAAACCTTATTAACAGAATTTCTGACTATTGTTGAAAATAAAAAAATTATTTGTCACTATGCAGAACATGATATTGATATCCTCAAGCATAGTTTTCGACAAGTTGATTTACCTTGGCAAAATTTACAATTTGATTGTACTTGGATTTTGGCAAAAGACTGTTTTCCAAATTTAGAAAGTTATTCTTTAGAGTATCTGAGTAAATATTTGAATCTGCGAGCTAATAATCAATATTTTCTGCCGAATATGGCACATACCGCTAGTTATGATGCCACATTTACTTATCATCTTTATAGAAAGATAATGTTAGAAAATCTCAAAAAACAACCTAATCCCTTTACTAGCAGTCGAGTTGATACTCCTTTTCAGCATCATCCAGATTATGCTGATACTTATCATCGAGAATTTCAGATTTTACAAACTGCTTTAAATAATATTAAATTAGATCCTAATCATCAGAGTAAAGGTGTAGTTGTTATTGGAGAACCAGGTACTGGTAAAACTCATTTAATGATGCGACTTGCTAATGAGAGATTATCAAGTAATAGATTACTATTTATTCGTCAACCGAATAATGCCCAATTTGTACTTTATCATATTTATAGTAGAATTTTAGAATCCCTAGTTGAGAAAGCCGGAAATTTACCTCAATTATACTCTTTAATTATTAACACTTTTCGGAAAATAGTTAGTCTTAATGATAGAGATGTTACACAAAAAGATATAGATATTTTAAAAGCCTTATATGATTTAGAAGATAATAGTATTAGTGCTTTAAGTAAAGAAAATACACAACGAAAACGAGAATATTGGCAATATATAGAAAAGACGATTAATGAATGGTGGATGAGTAATTATGCTCCGGGTAGTTTTGCTTTATCTATCATTAAAGGCATGGTTAAATATTGCAGTTATACAGATTATAAATATAGAAATATTACCACTCGTTGGTTAGCAGGAAATGTTTTAACTGACGAAGAAGCTGAAACCGTTGGTTTACCAAATTGGGGAGAAGAAATTAGTAAAGAAGCTTTTTCTTTAGAAGCTATTTCAGTTTTAGGTAAATTATCTGTTTTAGATGAACCTTTAATTATTATTTTTGATCAATTAGAAGGTTTAGGACTTCCTCACAATCAAGAAATCTTGTTAAATTTTGGGGAAGCTATCAAAGAAATTTTCACTCATGTTCCCAATAGTTTAATTATTTTGAATTTATTTCCTGATAGGTGGGAAAAATTTCAAACAACATTTGATCAATCTATTATTGGGAGAGTATCTCAATATCAGGTTTCTTTACGTCAACCGACAGAAGCGGAAGTTAAATCTATTCTCAAAGTGAAAATACAAACTGTAGATATTACCTTAGAACAGTTATTTTTACCTGAAGATTTAGATGATATCTTAGGAAAGAAACCTATTCGTGCGGCTTTAAATCGTGCGGCTAAATACTATGACTATAGAGTTAATGGAATTCCTTTACCAGAGGAAAGAAAACCAATTCGGGAATTAGATAGTAATGAAAAAATAGAACAGCAATTAAAATTTGTACAGCAACAGCAACAAACATCAATGGAAGTTTTAAGTCAGCTAATTCAAGCTATACAATCACCTAATGCTGTTGATTTAAGCAACTTACAGAATAGATTAGCAACTTATTTATCTGGTGAAACTGCAATTCCTGTAAATCCTGTAATTGAATATCTCAATGAACATAGAATTGAGTTAGAACAAAAATATCATAATCCATCTATTGTTAGTGATGGTGATGATGTTGGTAAGTTGAGGAATATTGCTGAAGCTTTAACTCATATCTAGTCGTTTAAATTAACACAATATCGTTTAGGGAAAAAGGTATTACCAGAACATATTGTCATAGAAAAGGGTAATCAATATCATGTAATTGCTTTTTTAGAAATTAGTGGTACTCCCTTTACGAGTCGGATTAGTAATTTTAATGAATTGGTGATTAATAATCCTCAAAGCCAATTTTATTTAATCAGAGATGAACGTCAACCAGGCATTACTGCTAAAGTCGGTAAAGAAAGAATACAACAACTAGAAAACAGTGCTAATGGGAATTTTGTTCTGTTTAATAAAGAAGATAGAATTCTCTTCGATTTGATTTATGATCTAATTATCAGTATTCATAATAAAGATTTAGAGATAGATTTGGAATCAGCTTTAACTTTTGTTACTACTCATCAAGAATGGTATCACTGGATGTTTACAAAGTTTGGTTTTACTCCACCCAAAAAATAAAATCATCATCTCGTTCCTATGCTCTGCATGGGAATGAATGTAGGAAGACTCTGGCTTCCTTTGTACTTGAGGCAGAGCCTCAATGATAGCATTCCTAGTCAGAGACTAGGAACGAGATGAAAGGTTACAAATTACGTAATTTGTAAGTTAGATAAATCACTCCACTTCCTGTAGCAATCAAGGATAAAGCCGGAGGAACTAAAGGAACCCAACCGCTTTGGGACACCATAATCACAGCGCAAGCGGTGTATAGGACAGCTACAGAACCAACCATACCCATAACTAGATAAGAGGTGCGGTTAAGTCGCCAACAGACGATACCACCGACCAAAGACCAACCAAAAATCCAAGGGATTTCATAATCAAAAGGCCACCACCAAATCAAGGGACGATTATCCAAGACAGCGCTGAGAATCTGGCTAATCATTTGTCCATGCAATGTCACCCCTGGCACATCCCCATAGGGCGTATTCCAATAATCTGCTTGTCGGAATTGTCTGTCTGTGAAGCCAACTAAAATAATCCGATTTTTAATCTTTTCCGCTGGTACTTTGTTGTTCAGAACAT
Organism: Dolichospermum sp. UHCC 0352; assembly: GCF_009711925.1. Taxonomy (NCBI): domain Bacteria; kingdom Bacillati; phylum Cyanobacteriota; class Cyanophyceae; order Nostocales; family Aphanizomenonaceae; genus Dolichospermum; species Dolichospermum sp. UHCC 0352. The sequence goes on from NZ_VIKY01000170.1 coordinate 19,302, forward strand.
CTAAAATATTGACTCTGGGGGCAAACTTATCAGCATCACCCTGATAAACGCGATATTTCAGCATGGTTTGATAACCTTGAAGCTGGTTGTTATTAAACCCTGAATAGCCACCACCATTGCCCGTTAGTAGGGGAATTGCGGTTTTTCCAAAGGCCATGTCTTGATCATATTCTCTCGTTTCTGGATTTAAAGGAGAAATATATTTATGACCTTGTGCTTCCAGATAACGACGCGCAATTACTAAACTCAAAGCTTCCTGAACATTGCAATATTTAGGTTCTGATTTTTGCATCATGTAATGTCTGCGAACAAAGCGAGCGCCTTGAGAATCATCATCCACCAAATCACTAAATCCAACCCGTTCTAATGGCACTTCTGGGGGATGTTTAAAGCCCGGAATATTTTGACCACGTTCATTGATATAACTGTTTTTACACAATGCAATAAAGTTTGTCGTTTCTCGGAGACGTTTACCCAAACCGCCTTCTGCTGGAAAATTCCGAATGAAATCTAAACTAATCATACTGGGTTGATTTGGGGAGAGGATTTTCAGTAAATCATCCACAGCAGCATCAGCAATTGAACCTCTTCCTTGTTGATATTTCGGGTTTTCGTTCATCCTATCAATGCTTTCAGGATCAACATCCACCATCAAAAATCGTTCATCTTGTGGTTCATTAGGACGTAGCCGCGCTACTTGGTCATAAGCCGCTAATTCTAATGGCTGCATGATTCCCAACAACCGCGCTATGAACATGAAAATTGTCACACCTAAGCTAGTTAAAAATACGCTGCGAAGTTTAATTTTGCGATAGGGGAGAGCGCGACTAGCAGTAAGATATTCTAGCTGGAGGTTGGTAGGACTTGGTTGTTTGTTTTCAGACTCTTTTAGCCATTCCTCAGATGCTGCTAAATCTTTTCCCCGCAGCAAGAAACTATCATCACGTTTCTGCTGTTCCCATTCTTTAGACTTGAGCAATAAACGAGTGTGATTTTTGACATAATCTGGATCTGCATCCAAGGTTCTGGTTAATTCCCCAAAATTGGTGAGAAAATCGCCGCCATGTTTGCGAAAATCAATCCATTGTACTTTTGCTAAACCAGGGTGAAGACTATCAACATCAACGGGTAAATACAAAACTGTGACAATACGCTTATTCAGTTTAATTGCATATTCCACTTCTGTCGCGCAATAGTTGGAACTAATCGAATTAGGAGAAATAATGAATAAGAAATTGTTAGCAAGTTCAATTCCTTTATACATTTCTTCCTCAAAATCAGTCCCAGAGATGATGCTTTCCTGATCAAACCAGGTAGTTTTATTTTGAATTTGCAGTGTATCGTTGAGTTTACGGGCAAAGTCTGCATCAGCATTAGAGTAGGAAACAAATACATCTAAAACCGCATTGGGTGGTTGCTTGAGACTTTCCGCAATGAATTCTTCTTGTATAGGTAAAGACGGTTGCTGTGTTTTTGGTTTTGCTACCTTTAACCAGGCTTCCGCATTACGGAGATCGTTATTCCGCACCAGAATACTAGGATTACGTTTTTGTCGTTCCCACTTTAAAGCCTTTGTCAGAATCAGTTTGTGCTGGTGGTGGTAAGCCGCATCTTGATGGAGAATATTAATTAAATTATCGGTATCAGCCGATTCTTTGCCCTCTTCTTCCTTGTCGGTAAAGTCTATGAATTGGATATTACGCAATTCTTGGGGAATTTGATCTAAGTCTAATGGTTGTATTAATAGGGGAATAATCCGCTTTTTTAGAGACAACGCATAGGTAAGTTCCTGTTGACAATATTCTGATGCTAAAGAAGATGGAGACATGAGAAAAACTAAATTATCTGCTTCTTCAATCCCGCGATTAATTGCTGCTTGAAAATCTGTCCCAGTTTGAATATCAGTTTTATTTGTCCAAACTGTGAAGCTTTCCCGCATCAAGGTTTTGGTAATTTTCTCCATGAACTCCCGTTCTTTATCCGAATAGGAAAGGAACACCTGAGTCATCAAATTATTGGCGTTTTTAACACTTTGACAAATAAAAGCACAATGTAAATCTGTGGGTTCACAAGGTGGCTGTTCCTCTTTGAACCTGATTTTTAGCCATTTTTCTGCCTCTACTCGTTCATCGCCAATTAAGAGGCAACTGGATTGTTGTTGCTCCCGTTCCCACTCCAGAGCCTTGGCTAAAAAATAGGTATGTTGATGCACATATTCTTGATGACGAGTCAACAGTTCTAATAATCCCGTAAAGGATTGCTCAAAGTCATCTATGCCTTCACGAAAATATACCCAGTTAATTTTGCCAATAGCCGGGTGCATATTCGGGAAACTAGAATGCAATCCCTTTGATTTATATATCTCCCACTCGCTGGGATCTTTGCCAGGGTTACGTTGCTGCCAAATTTCTTCGGTAATTTGCTCTACGTGCAGCAAGGGAATAATCCGTTTGTTCCGTTTGAGTGCTAGGTCAATTTCTTTACCGCAATATGGTGAGTTAATGGAATGGGGAGCGATAATAAAGAGAAAATTATCTGATGTTTCGATGCCATCATCAATTTGCTTCTGGAAATCAACACCCAGAGGAATATCATTTTGGTCAAACCAAATTTCTAGTTTTTCTTCTCTGAGTCGGTTATGAAGTTTGGTAGCAAAGGCTTTGCTATCGGCTCTGCCATAAGATATAAATGCATCTTGAAAATCGTTCATTAGTCATCTCCAAAAAATTAAGTGATCTTAGTCATTGGTCATTAGTCATTAGTCATTGGTAAATTCTTTCTCCCTGCCTCCTGCCTCCTGCCTTCTACCTCCTACCTCTTTTAAAGCCAACTTCCAACTAATACATAAGGCGCCCAAAAACGCGGATGATCATAGTTGGGATCTTTTAGTAAAGCCTGTTGTGCTAGACGCAGTGCTTCGGCTCTGCTGATGTTGGGTTCTCCTAAGTGCTGGTAAAATTCTTTAATAAAGGGTACGCTTGACTGATCATCTAAATCCCATAAACTAGCGATCGCACTACTCGCTCCTGCTTGCACTGTTGTCCCTGCAATACCCATGACTTCTTGATCGTTTCCTGTAGCTGTTTGACAAGCGCTCAAAATTAATAGTTCAATGCCTTCATTAGCACTTTTCCTTTGGGTTCTGAACAGTCTATCAAATTCAGCAATTTTCAATTTTCCATCTGCTGTCACCACAAATGTATTTTCTCTATCAGCACCAAAAAAACCATGAGTGGCTAAATGGACGATATCAAATTTAGCAGTATTGAGTTTTTTATTGAAGTTTTGATTGGTAAATTCTTGTTCAGCAATCCAACTCACAGATACTCCTGTTTTCTGGATTTCTCTAACTTCTTGAGCAACACCTGGCAAAGAAGCAAAACCAGGAACGCTCTTAGGAGGATCTATTAAACTAGCTGCCAATATTTTCATTTCTTTTCTTTGTAAAGGCATAGGATCACGAACTTGTAAACCTAAAGCTAAAGAAACGGCGTATTTCTCCATCAAATACTTTTCTCCATCATAAAGTGCGGCCATAGGAATTCTCCGCAGTGAACCATCCAAAACAAAAATTAAAGTGTTAATTTTGCTTTTTTCTAGTTTTTCTTCTATTGGTTTAATTAGCCAGTTATAGACTTTTTGACCAGCGGTTTGGACTTCTTCATAAGCACCAGGATCTTGAAGAGATTTATACAAATTGGTTAAAGTATTTTCAATTTCTTGTTTGGATAATTTGGTCGCAGGATAGTGATATAAGTTGGGATTATTAGGTTCTCTGAGAATAACTTCTAAGCGATCATTCAAAATAATTGAGTAAATTACTGCGGCTGTTTTGTCTTTAGTATCAATCACCTCATCAAGTTGTAATTTACTATCTTGACAAGCTTGTTGCAAAAAGTTTTGTAATTTCGCTACTTGCAAAGTTTCTAATACTTGACGAGCTTGTTTGAGGTTGTCTTGACTAGGTTCTGGAGATTGTAATAACAAATTTACTAATCGGCGATATACAGGTTCGACACTTTCTTTGAATGAATACTGCACATCTGCACTACTAGCAACTAAATCACCCCGAATACTTTGGAGAGTATTAAATGCTTCAGTATATGTGGCGATAGCGAGGCGCTCCGTAGGAATCGCCCCTTTAATATCTCCTTGTTGATAGCATTCATTTTCACCTTGACAAAGAATCCGTCCGATTTGCCATTGCCAACGATAGGTGATATCTTGGGCTTGAATTGACTGTGATAAATTTAGGGCTTTTTGAGTTAAGTCTTGAGCAATATTCCACTGTTTTGTTAATTCATATATATGTCCTAAATTCCCCAAAACAAAAGATTGCGATCGCACATCTTGAATTTGTTCGGCTTGTTGACGAGCGACAGCTAAGATTTGGGCAATTGTTTGTAAATTTACGGGTTTTTCTTCATTTAATTTCATCAAACTTTGAGCAAAGTTTACCTGAGCATATATCCCCGCACGACCCAGAGATAATTTAGGAATTAGATTTTGGATTTGCGGATAAAGTAATTCAGCTTCTTGCCATTTTTCTATTTCTATCAATAATCGCAACCGATTAATTTTGGCTTTAATTTGAATTTGTATAGGAGTTTTATCAACTTCTGCTTTTTGATAAAAATTAATTGCTGCAACTTTTTTTTCTCTTGCTGCTGCAATATTTCCCTGGGCAGTTTTTACATTTGCGTCAGCACGGACAACATTACCTAAAGCAAGATAAGCCGATGCAATAATTTCTTGTGATTGTAGTTTTTGGCCAATTCTGAGACTTTCTTCAAAGTTTGATTTTGCTTTTTCCAAATCACCTAACACCCGAAGAGCGCCGCCTACATTACGAATATTAATAGCTTTAGTGAGTGAATCTGGTTGATTTTGCAAGGTTGCTGCTAAATTTTGAAAAACAGCATTTGCCCGTTTATATAATCCTAAATTCTGTAATGCTTGACCCTGGTTAATTCCCATCAGGATAGCTTTGTTACTATCTCCTAACTTTTGGTAAGTAGCTTCAGCTTGTTGCCAAGATAATACAGCATCTTCTGGTTTTCCCTGTGCCAGTTGTAGACTAGCTTTAACATCCCAAGCTTGCGCCCAAATAGCAGAACTTTGTGAATAATTAGGAGTTTTTTGCAGAATATTCATAGCTTCTACAATGGTTTTGTTAGCTTCTTGGATTTCTCCAGTTTGCTGATAATTCAGAGCCATATTAATCAATATAACAGCCTTTCCTAGCTGATCTCCATTACTTTGATAATCTTGTAAAGATTCTTTTAATAAAGTTATTGATTCAGCAAATCGTCCCTCTGTATATAAAAGTTGTGCTTGGGTTTCTTGGGAATTAATAACTGATTCAGGATTATTTTTCGCAATTACTGGTGAATTCAATATACAAATTATAGCTATGATCAAAGCTAAAAATATATAGCGAAGCCAGCGAGGCAATGATACAAGAAAACGGGTGATTGATAAATTCATTTTTAGTTAGTGAATGTTGATTATATGTAAGGGGAGAAGTCAGCCTGGGAATGAATTCCCATTCTTATAGCAAAAGTCATCTAAAGATGACTAAATAACCCAGAAATTTTATTAGTCCGTTAAAACGGACTTGAGCTATGAGACAGGGAATTTATTCCCTGGTGGGTGTGTATAGAGAATATTGAACAATTAAATCTATCAAGGACTGTATGTGAGAGAAAAATACAAACCATTTTCTTGCCATGTTTCCTTTTTGGAATTATTTTCTGTTAAGGGAATCCCCCAATCCAAACGAGCATTAAATTTACTACTTTGTCGCCATATTAGTCCTAAACCTGCTCCTAGTAAAGTATTATTATCAGGATTTGAGCCACCATTATTCCAGCCAGTTCCTAAATCGAAAAAAGGTGCTATTTGTAAAAGTCCTTGGAGTTTTGGAACTCGCAAAACTGGTAATCTTACTTCTGTAGACGCTAAAAAACCATTATCTGTTAATAAACTATCCTGACGATATCCGCGCAGGGTTTTTTGTCCACCTAAACCAAATTGTTCTAGTCCCAACAACTGCTTATTTGCTAATTGTAAATTTGTTTGCATTAACAATATGGTATCTGGTGCTAATTGACGCAGCCATTGTCCTTGTCCTCGCCAACTAAAAAAGCGACTATCAGGTTCATCATTATTAATAGTGGCATCTAAAATATTTAACCCTAAACTAAATTGAGAACGGGCTGTTAAAACTTGTTTACTACTGCGTTGACTCCATTCTTGAAAAAATCGCAATGCAGAAATTTTCGTTTTCCCATTATTATCTGCACCAACTCCTAGAGGAAAAGGGCCAATATTGTCAGTTCCCAAAAATGTTTGACTCATTTGTTGGCTGGCCGTGAGTCCCAAAGTAAATTCTTGAGTAGGCGTTTGTACGAGTGGCTGCCGAAATTGTAACTCGTAGAAGCGGGACTGAGAGGTAATATCTAAGGTATTAAAAGGACGTTCAATTACATTATTTCCTGTCGCACCATAGTTGAAAATTAATTTACCATTGCGGGCATTTACGGGCAAACTATAACTAATATCTATGCCATTACTTCCATCTGTATTCGTATAACCAAAATTGAAACCGTCTCCCAGTCCTAATAAATTGGCTTCATTAATATTAATTCGTCTTCGCAAACTGCCGACACTGGGACTGCGTTCATTATCTATAGATAGTTGAGTTTGGAAAGAATCAGCTTCAGTAACTTTAACTTCTAAAATATTTGTCCCTGGACGGATACCGGTTTGTAAATCCGCAGATATATTTTTAATTAGAGGGTCAAGTTGTAAGAGTTGCAATCCTATGAGGAGGCGATCGCGTGAAAATGGTTTACCAGCAGCTAGGGAAAGGCGATCGCTAATATAGCTACGATTTAAACGGCTTGTACCAGTAACATTAATCTTCTCTAAACTTCCTTCTACCAACTGCACCACCACCACACCATTCTTAATAGTTTGGATGGGAATAATTGCCCCAGATGTCACATAGCCTTTATCAACATATAATTTCGTAATCTGGGAACGGACTTGCAGCAGTTCAGTAAAGCTAATTTGCTTCTTCGTATAGGGTGCAGTTACTTTCGCCAATTCCTCAGCACTAAAAACCGTATTCCCAACAAACTCAAACCGTTCCACTACCAATGTTGTAGATAGGGTCTCTGGAGTCACTTGGGGTTGGTTCGGTATTGGTGATGGAATTGGGAGGAGTTGGTCAGGTGGTGGTAATACTGGCAGCGGTTGGGCTTCTGGTAGCGATTCTCTCGAAGGTGGTTTAACCTCTGGAGGTACTTGGGCTAATAAAGGTTGTGCATGGAGACTGGGAACAATAATTGATACCAATGGGAATATCACCCGCCAAAACCCAAATAGATGAGGTTTTGTAGCGGTTTCTAAAGTTATGCGAGTAGATGCGACACCAAGAAAATTCATAGTTTATGATGGTTCTGAGTAATCCTACATAATTGACTAGATAACCCAGAGTAGAAATTAGTAGAAATTACAGGTTGAGCAATTAAAACTATATCACCATTTGCATTCCGTACCATACCCTGAGCTTCTATTAAAGGAGCAGTAGTAGTAGGTACTACTCCTATCGGTAAAATTGCTCGATCACCTTTTTCTCTTGTCACCCATTTAGCTGGCAATGCCCCAACAGTCAGCACATCATCAGGACTAGGTGGCAGTCCTCCCCGTCCAGTAATGACAAATTCACTTTGACTCTGAGCCGAGTTACTATTATTAGAATTACAATCTTGAGCAATTAATCCTGATGGATCTATTAAATTTACAGGTATGGCCACAAGTCCCTGACTAGGATCAATCCCTAAACTTTGAATTGCTACAGTTCCATCTGTTCCCACATCAGAACTAGCAGTAATATCACTTGTCTTATTAGTCCGAATGGTTTGTAATTGGGCTGTATTTAATCTTCCTCTTGTTTCTAATCCCAGCACTCGAATCGCACTAATATCAATCTTGCCACCATTTCCACCAAAAGCATTAGCAATGATATCACTGTCTTCTGTGGAAACAGCAACTACATAACCATTTTTAGCATTAATAGTAATTTTCCCCCCATTGCCAGGATTATTTGCTGAACCTGCTGTAGTGGAAATTTCGCTGTTATGACGCAGGAGTAAATTTTCTGTTGTCACGTCAATATTACCACCATTACCACTGGCATTTTTAGCAGTAATAGCAGCATTATCTAGTTTGAGAAAATTAGTTTTCATAGTAATAGTTCCCGCAGAACTTGTATTTGCAGAACTGCTACTATCAACTTCTATTTTGGCATTATCTGTTAAATTAATGGCTGGGGAAATGATGGAAATATCACCGCCATTACCCGTTCCTGAACTTTCAACTGCTAATTTTCCTTGTCCGGTAATGTTAATATTTTGCGACGCTGTAATATTGACACTACCACCATTACCACTACCTTTAGTAAAAGCTGATATTTGTCCACTATTCTCTAATTTTAAATCACCAGTTTTTAAGATAATATCTCCGGCTTTTCCTGCACCTGTTGTATAGGCAAAAATGCCTGAAGGTTGACCTTGATTAGTAATATTTGCTTGAATGGGATTAGGTTCTAGAGAGATTTGCAGATTGTAGGATGTTGGTTTATTGGTTTTTGAGTCATTATCATAATAACTACTAGGAACACCTTTGCCATCAGAATTACTAACTTGAATATAATAAGTTCCCCCTTGAGTGAAAGCATATCTCAAATAGGGGTCTTCTTGCACAGTCATTCTAGGATCACTTCCTGTCGAACCAAGAGCATGGGGACTATCATCATTAGATGCTAATTCTTTCCCCTGGCTATCTAATAGGGTTAATTTTGTATTCACTGCTGGAAAGGTTTTGTAGTTAGGAGTATCTTCAGTTCCAGAGGAATTATTACCAGTATTATCAATATCAAGAACTGCTTTTGTCCCAGCATTTACTTTGATAGCATAAACATGAATTTGATCATCCCCTGTGCCACGGATAGAGGTATAGGGAACTCTAGTAGAATATTCTACATTGAGATTTATTTGATTCGGATTATCCAAGTGAAAATCACTGGCTTGAAGTTGCTGTGCTGTGGTGATAGAATTATTTGTCCCAATATCTGTGATTATTTGACTACTATAATCACTTTTAACTATATTTTGCGGTGGTAAAGCATTAGGATCGGGATTACTAGAATCAGGATCAACTCCATTGATGATGATACTATCACTAGCACTAACAGTAATTTCCCCTGCTTTTGATGTTCCTTTCCCTTCTGTTAAGGCTTGAATTTGACTGCCCTTTGATAAGGATAATATCCGAGAATTTAATTTTATATTGCCACTATTTCCTGATGCTGTTTTTGTGGCTGATGTACTAATAATACTATGAGTCAGAGATATGTTGCCATTGGTGACATCTAAAGAGATATTCCCCGCATTGCCTTTATCGGTGGTTAAACTTTGCAAACTACTACCATCTTTTAAAGAGACATTTTCAGCAATAATTTTAATATTACCTGCATTACCACTGCTATAAGTTCCGGTATTAATCACAGCATAGTTAGTGAGATTAAGATTTTGTGCTTTAATCTCAATATTACCACCTTGTCCTGTGCTACCTGGTTCTAATGTGGTAAATAACCGACTATTATTTAAGTTAATATCCCCTGTTGAATTTAATTCTATTTGTCCAGACTTACCACTACCATAACTGGAACTACTAAGATCACTATTTATTAATTGTATCCAGGGTGAATCTAATTTAATTAGACCGCCATTGCTACCATCATTTCCATCGCTATTAATCACAATACCATTGATATTTAATTTATCTCCAGTAAGTTCAATTGTTCCGCCATTTGCTCCTTTTCCCGTCCCCCCACCATTTCCTGCTGTGCCTGAACCTGAATATGAGGAGGAGTATAGGGATTGAGTGTTGATATTGCCACCAGCAGTCAGAGTCATCCCCCCACCATTTCCTGCTGTGCCTGAAGATGAATATGAGGAGGAGTATAGGGATTGAGTGTTGATATTGCCACCAGCAGTCAGAGTCATCCCCCCACCATTTCCTGCTGTGCCTGAAGATGAATATGAGGAGGAGTATAGGGATTGAGTGTTGATATTGCCACCAGCAGTCAGAGTCATCCCCCCACCATTTCCTGCTGTGCCTGAAGATGAATATGAGGAGGAGTATAGGGATTGAGTGTTGATATTGCCACCAGCAGTCAGAGTCATCCCCCCACCATTTCCTGCTGTGCCTGAATTTGAATCTGAGTAGGAGTTTAGCGATTGAGTCTCGATATTGCCACCAGCAGTCAGAGTCATCTCCCCGCCATTTCCTGCTGTGCCTGAATCTGAATATGAGTAGGAGTTTAGCGATTGAGTCTCGATATTGCCACCAGCAGTCAGAGTAATCTCCCCGCCATTTCCTGCTGTGCCTGAATCTGAATATGTTGAGGAGTTTAGCGATTGAGTCTCGATATTGCCACCAGCAGTCAGAGTCATCTCCCCGCCATTTCCTGCTGTGCCTGAATCTGAATATGTGGAGGAGTTTAGCGATTGAGTCTCGATATTGCCACCAGCAGTCAGAGTCATCTCCCCGCCATTTCCTGCTGTGCCTGAATCTGAATATGAGTAGGAGTTTAGCGATTGAGTCTCGATATTGCCACCAGCAGTCAGAGTAATCTCCCCGCCATTTCCTGCTGTGCCTGAATCTGAATATGTTGAGGAGTTTAGGGATTGAGTAGAGATATTGCCTTGAGTGGTTTTAAGGGAGATTGCACCCCCATTTTCTGAAATAGAAGAGGAGTTAATATTACCCGTAGTAATATCATGGATGGCATTTACAGTGATCAATCCAGGATTAACGCCACTGGACGAGGTGATATTTATTTCCCCTCCTTTGGTACTAATATCTTTGATATTAATATTGTCTTTTGCTTGCAAATCTACTAATAATCCAGGTATTGTAGTTGATATATTTCCGCTTCCTGTAATTGTCCCAACTGCATTTAATAATAAACTGGGATCATTAGAGGTAATATTCGGATCTGTATTATTAATTTCTATTTTTCCGTAATTAATATTTCCTCCGGCTTTTCCTTGGAGAGAAATTCCTGTATAGTCTCCAATGTTTAAATCTTGGTTTGCCTCTAATGTAGCTGTTTGAGCTTGTAATTGCCCCTCTAACTTCACATTTCCCGCACTGAATGTCAAATCTTTTCCTACTTCTAAATTCCCCTGACTACTAATATCTCCAGGTTGCGAACCAAACTGCACCCCAACAGGTACACTCATTGTCAATAATGGCATTTGAGGATTAGTTGCACTAAACTCATTACCACCTGGAAATATAAAACTATTAGCTGTACTGGCAAAAAATGCCCCTTTAATATCTAACTGGGCATCTTTCCCAAAAATAATCCCATTGGGATTGAGTAAATATAAATTTGCAGTTCCATTTACTCCTAACGTTCCCAAAATATGAGAAACGTTATTTCCTGTCACTCGACTAAAAATATTATTTATCCCTGAAGGGTTGGCAAAATATACTGACTGTAGGTTATTGACATTAAATTCTGAGAAGCTATGAAATAGACTGCTTCCCCTTTGTGCGCCACCTTCTATTAAGTTAGCAGGAGTAACACGGGAGCTTTCATTGCCCAAAGTGGCATCAGGTGTAATTTGTGCTATAGCTATTTTTGCAGGAGATAGAAGCAAGACAGCCAATAAGGCAAGTGTCCTCAGTGCCGAAGAAGATCCCTGATTTTTCCCTATAGCAGAAAAACTAACTTTGCATTGACTAAAATTTTTAGTGTTACTCACAGTAAATTAATGATATTGTACTGTTATTGACAATTAAATATACTAAGTTTTAACTTAAAATAAGTCAAGTTGGATAAATGGAAAATTTTTTTAAGCTTGCTTTTAATCAAGAGCAAACAGCGATCGCAATTAGGGTATCCGAAGTTGCTGAATTGCCTACTGCACTGGGACAAATGAGCCTTGGTGATTCCCGTCCTATTTTAGTCATAGTCGGGGGTGCAAGTCAGATTAGCGATGCTGATTTTCTCCGTATCCAAAGCTTGTTTGTGGAAGTGTTAGCCCCAATTGCCGAAACCTTGGGCGCTTATGTTGTTGATGGAGGTACAGATGCGGGGGTAATGCGATTAATGGGTTATGCCCGTAATCAAATAAATGCCCAATTTGCTTTGATTGGTGTAGCACCAATCGGCAAAGTGATTCTACCTGAGCAAACTACGACACCATCTGATGATGCTTCACCCCTACAGGCTGATCATACTCATTTTGTGTTAGTTCCTGGCAACAATTGGGGCGATGAATCTCCTTGGATAGTAGAGGTTGCCACTGTTTTAGCAGAGGCTTCTCCATCACTAACGGTGCTGATTAACGGGGGGGAAATTACATTTGTGGATGCTTTGAATAGTGTTACTGCTGGTAGGTTGGTAATGGCGATCGCTGGTAGTGGCAGAACCGCAGATAAACTTGCTTTGGCTGTAGGTGGAAATACTACCGATGAACGAGCTACAAAATTAGCTGCATCAGGTAAATTGCAAACAATTAACTTAGACGCGGAAAAAGAAGAGTTAACCAAAACAATTACTAATTTACTTTCTAGTTAAGGAGTGCATCATGGCTAAAAAAGACCCTTATCGGGAGTTTTTAAAGAAAGATTTTGGCGAGATTTTTGATACATTGAAACTGCCAGCTTTACAAAGAAAGTTTTTAAATTCTCGGTGGTTAGATCAAGTTCTCTGGATGGAAGCACAAGCAGGCCAGGCGCGAAATCGGTATTACACCGCTAGGCTGATGACGATTGTTGGTGGTATAGTTCTTCCTGCTTTGGTGAGTCTAAATCTGAATAATGGTAAAGTCCGAGATACTCTTGTTTGGTCAACTTTTGGTCTTAGTCAAGTTGTAGCAATTAGCGCTGCGGTGGAAGAATTTTTTCACTATGGAGAACGCTGGCGACACTATCGCCGCACAGTAGAATCTTTGAAAACCCAAGGTTGGCAATTTTTTCAATTGAGTGGTTCTTATGTAACTTATAAAACTCATGAAGAGGCATTTACCATTTTTGCCAGCCAGATAGAAGAAATTATTCAACGGGATGTAGAAATTTACGCTACCCAAGTTGTACAAGAGAAGAAACAGGAAGAAAACAAGAATAATGAAAATGGTAGTAATAATGATCAATCAGGAACTTCTAAAAGCAGTTCTAGTACAACCACTTATAAAGATGATTCTGTCGCCCTAACTTGGGGTGATAATTCCGTTTCTAAAGGTGGCAAATCTGCGGTTAATTAACGGTAGCTGGACAGCTAAATATTAGGAACAGGGAATTGGAATTTATGAAAATACTCATCCTCAATGCCGGTTCTAGCAGCCAAAAGAGTTGTCTGTATAACATTACAACCCCGATTCCTAATTTAGCCCCCCAACCTCTGTGGGAAGGAAAAATAAATTGGACTCAAGACCAAAATCAGGCAGAAATTACAGTCAAAACAGCTACGGGTGCAACACTGCAAGAAACCATTTCTGGTGATTCTCGACAGGTGCAATTTACTCATTTGTTATCTACTCTTATTAATGGTGAAACCAAGGTAATTGATGATTTAGCAGCCATAGATGTGGTAGGACATCGAGTGGTACATGGTGGTGAAGATTACCAGAATGCTGTAATAATTACGGAAGATGTGAAACAGGCGATCGCTCACCTATGTAATCTAGCCCCAGCCCATAATCCAGCCGCTTTAGCTGGCATTGAAGCCATTGAAAATAGTCTGGGGAATATCACCCAAATTGCAGTTTTTGATACCGGATTTCACCACACGTTACCCGATGCCGCAGCCATCTATCCTATCCCCTATCAATTAGTAGAACAAGGTATCCGTCGTTACGGCTTTCATGGTATCAGTCATCAGTATTGTGCAAATCGAGCCGCGGAAATTCTTGGTCAAGATTTACAATCTCTACGGATAATTACCTGTCATTTAGGTAATGGTTGTTCTTTAGCCGCCATCAAAAATGGTTGCAGTATTGACACAACAATGGGATTTACTCCCCTGGATGGTTTAATGATGGGTAGCCGCAGTGGTTCAATTGATCCAGGGATTTTAATTTATTTACTGCGACAGTATAATTACTCCAGTCAAGAATTAGATAATGTGTTAAATAAGGCTTCTGGATTAAAAGGTATTTCTGGAATATCTAGTGATTTAAGGGAGGTGATAGCCGCAAAAGACCAAGGTAATCAACGCGCTCAACTAGCTTGGGATATATACGTACATCGTCTCCGGGCTGGTATCGGGGCAATGTTGGCTAGTTTAGCCGGTTTAGATGTTTTAGTTTTTACGGCTGGAGTCGGTGAAAACTCCCCAGGAATCCGTCAAGCAGCTTGTGAAGCCTTGGGATTTTTGGGACTAAAAATTGATGCTGATAAAAACCAGCGCCAACCTATTGATGTTGATATTGCCACATCTGATTCAACCGTGCGAGTATTAGTCATAGAAACTCAAGAAGATTGGGCAATAGCTCAAAAATGTTGCCAATTGGTGCAACAATAATAAAATTGAGGGACTATGGTCATTTTTAATTTTTAATTATGAATTTTTAATTACTGGAAGTATGTTCTTATCTCGTGAAGCTATTACCACACCTTTAGTCGTTTGCTTGTGTATTACCAGTATTAGCTTAATACAAATACCAAAGCTGCAAAAACTATTAACCAGTCAACAATCTATTTCTGTTGAAACTCTGGAAAAAGACCTCAAAAAAGAAAGTCTTCGCTTGAACTTACTGAAAAATGTACCTAGTTTTAGTTATAAAAACCTGATTGCAGATTGGGTATATATTGATTTTTTGCAATTCTTTGGCGATGATGAAGCCAGAGATAGAACAGGGTATCGTCTCAGTCCAGAATATTTTGAAGTTATTTTAGGACGTGACCCCCGTTTTCTAGACGCTTACCTAGGACTTTCTGTAAGTAGCTCTTTATACGGTGGGATGCCAGAAAAATCTATAGCTTTAATGGACAAAGGATTAAAATCTTTATCTCCACAATTACCCAACAAATCCTATTATATCTGGCGTTATAAAGGCACAGATGAGTTATTGTTTTTAGGTAATGCTCAAGCAGCCCAAACATCTTTTCTCAAAGCCGCAGAGTGGGCTAACACTTATACTGACGCGGAAAGCAAGCAAGCAGCATTTAGTTCTCAAAAAACCGCTGAGTTTCTCAGTAAAAACCCAGATAGTAAATCAGCCCGTATTTCTACATGGATGATGGTTTTAAATAATAAAGTTGATCAAAAGACTCGCAAACGAGCCATTCGGGAAATTGAAGCTTTAGGAGGGGGGATAGTCACTAATCCCAACGGTACAAGTAGTATTAAATTACCAGAAAAAGATTAATTGGTCAGTGGTCAGTGGTCAGTAGGGGCGAAGCATTTGCAAGATAAATTATCGGTCATTGCCAAAAATAGTTCTCCAAATGCTTCGCCCGTACAGTGGTCAGTTGTCAAGAAAGAGACAATAGACAATAAATATTTTCCCTGCTCCCTGCCCCTGCCTCTTTTCTCCTGACTCCTGCTGAGAATCGCTACAATAGAACTCCTATCATTCTCATGTTTTAGAATTGCAGGAGGTGGGAGATAATTTTTAGCATGACAGGAGGATTATTTTGAGATATCTTAAAATAAGTTAACATAATTATCATAATGTCCTCTTTCTTAGAGAAGCTAAGTATAAGCAGCAAACCAGTACAGGAGAATCAACATCAGTGAATAATAAAAGATGGAGAAATACGGGGCTGTACGCGCTCCTTTTTATAGTTGTTATTGCCCTAGGAACAGCATTTTTTGACAAACAACCCCAAAGCCGGGAAACATGGCGCTACAGCCAGTTTATCCAAGAAGTTAAACAAGGCAGAGTTGAGAGAGTTAGTTTGAGTTCTGACCGTTCTACAGCTTTGGTAACACCCAAATATGATCCTAATAAAAAGATCGTTACCTTAGTTAACGACCCAGATTTAATCAATACTCTGACAAATAAAGGTGTTGATATTGCCGTATTACCTCAAGCAGACGAAGGATTTTGGTTTAAAGCTCTCAGCAGCTTATTCTTCCCTGTATTGCTGCTAGTTGGTCTATTTTTCCTTCTCCGTCGCGCTCAAGGTGGACCAGGTAGCCAAGCCATGAACTTTGGTAAATCTAAAGCCAGAGTGCAAATGGAACCCCAAACTCAAGTGACATTTGGGGACGTTGCGGGTATTGACCAAGCCAAATTAGAACTAAATGAAGTTGTAGACTTTTTGAAAAATGCCGATCGCTTTACCGCTATTGGTGCAAAAATTCCTAAAGGTGTACTTTTAGTTGGTCCTCCTGGTACTGGTAAAACCCTGCTTGCGCGGGCTGTTGCTGGAGAAGCAGGTGTTCCTTTCTTCTCAATTTCCGGTTCTGAATTTGTGGAAATGTTTGTGGGTGTGGGTGCTTCTCGCGTCCGCGATTTATTTGAACAAGCAAAAACTAATGCTCCTTGTATCGTCTTTATTGATGAAATTGACGCGGTAGGTCGTCAACGGGGTGCTGGTTTGGGTGGTGGTAATGACGAACGGGAACAAACCCTCAACCAGTTACTAACGGAAATGGATGGTTTTGAAGGTAACACTGGCATTATTATTATTGCTGCTACCAACCGTCCTGACGTATTAGACGCGGCTTTATTACGTCCTGGTCGTTTTGACCGTCAAGTTGTGGTAGACCGTCCTGACTACGCTGGAAGAAGCGAAATTCTCCGAGTTCATGCTCGTGGTAAAACTTTATCTAAAGATGTAGACTTGGATAAAATTGCCCGTCGGACTCCTGGTTTTACCGGTGCAGATTTATCTAACTTACTCAACGAAGCGGCAATTTTAGCCGCCCGTCGGAATTTAACGGAAATTTCGATGGATGAAATTAATGATGCAATTGATCGTGTATTAGCGGGTCCGGAAAAGAAAGACCGGGTAATGAGCGAAAAGCGCAAAACTTTGGTTGCATACCATGAAGCAGGTCACGCTTTAGTTGGGGCTTTAATGCCTGACTATGACCCTGTGCAAAAGATTAGCATTATTCCCCGTGGTCAAGCTGGTGGTTTAACTTGGTTTACCCCTAGTGAAGACCGTATGGACACTGGTTTATATAGCCGTGCTTATTTGGAAAATCAAATGGCTGTGGCTTTAGGTGGTCGTCTCGCTGAAGAAATTATCTTTGGTGAAGAGGAAGTTACTACTGGTGCTTCTAACGATTTACAGCAAGTTGCCAGAGTCGCTAAACAAATGATAACTCGGTTTGGCATGAGCGATCGCTTGGGTCCAGTAGCCCTTGGTCGTCAACAAGGAAATATGTTCCTGGGTCGAGATATTATGTCAGAACGCGACTTTTCAGAAGAAACCGCTGCTGCTATTGATGAAGAAGTGCGGAAGTTAGTTGATACGGCTTACATTCGAGCTAAAGAAGTTTTAGTCAATAACCGCAAGGTTTTAGATGAAATTGCTCAAATGCTGATTGAAAAAGAAACCGTTGACGCTGAGGAATTACAACAAATCCTTGGTAACAACGATGTGAAAATGGCAGCTTTTGCGTAATTTTTCTTGAACTTTGAAAAAGGGTAATTCTGGTTTTTCTGGAATTACCCTTTTTTTTGAAGTTATAGTTGAATTTTTCTCTCTGCGCTCTCTGCGTCTCTGTGGTTCGATTCAAAAATAATTTATCTAACCACAGAGGCACAGAGGACACAGAGAGAGAAAATAGAGAGTTTTTTGCATCAGTTTTGAGATATTTTTTATTTAGAAGTCCCTAAACTTGCATGATACTATTGTTTAATTTATTATTCGATTCCATAAAAACATCTGTAGAGCAGTAACCCGTTATATATCATGGAAGTTTTACCATTACCCAATAATTGGCAAGATATTCAACCTGACGTTGTATATTCTTCGACTTATGATTTGCAAGTTTCATTTAGCGACGAACAAATAAAATTAGGTATAAGATATGATAGTAAAGGAAAGCATTTAAAGGCAATTGCGAAAGGGTTAGTACACCCACAGGGTAGTAGTGGGCTTGTTGATTCTCAAGAAAAAGGATATAATTTAAAGTCTAAAGTGTTAGGTAGCGGTGGTGATAGACGGTTTCACGCCAAATATGTTAATGGTATATTACATTTTCCTGGTTTTGTAACACAACATTAATCTAGAATAGATTATGACTACACTTAAATTGAAAAATCACAAAATCTGGCAAGATTTAACTGAGGTATTAGAAAATTTAGATCCTAATTCTCTTGTTCAAAAACACCTTCAACGCTGCTGTTATACAATCAATGGTTATTGGGATGAACAGGATGAATATTATGACTCAATTAGCTTACCTCACACCATAGAAGCAGAATTAGTTAGTAGTTTTGTAGGTGTTACCCAAGATAAACGTTTTCTAAAACTCAAATTTTCTCTTATTGGTACTACTACTATTTATGCTAAAATGATACCTCATGATCCCCATGATAAATCTTACCCATTCGGAAGTCCAATTATTCAAAATATAGGTGAGTTAGTTCTTATCTATAATGAAAATCTAGAATTAATTGATGAAAATTGGCTTTTAGATATAGATTCTCCTCTACTTGTGCTTGATAAAAGACAAGTTACTAACACCTGAGTAAATGAACCACGAAGGAACGTTCGCGCAGCGTCCCGTAGGGATAGAACACGAAAGAAGAAAAGAAGAAGGTTTATTTTATCCTATTTGTAAAACTAAAGTTTCTTCTCCTGGTGAAATTAAGGTTTTTCCTACTGGTAAAATGGCTAAAGCATTTGTTTGGGATAAGTTAATTAAGTTCCCAGAATTTAAATTACCACCAGCTTGATGAAATTCATAAATACCATTATTTAAATTTAAAGTACCCCAAATATAAGTTTCCATTTTTCCGTTAGATTTTAATTCGGAATGGGATTTTACTTTTAAAAGTTTTGCTTCCCAACCTTGATTAATTCCTGAAAGTTTTTTAATTGTCGGTTCTACAAATCTCCAAAATGTGACTAATGCAGAAACGGGATTTCCTGGTAAACCAAAATAAAGGGAATTAGGAAATGTGGCAAATGTGAGGGGTTTTCCTGGACGCATTTGCACGGCGCAAAAATGGATTTCTGCCCCCAAAGATGCTAAAATTCTATCAATATAATCATAATCACCGACGGAAACTCCACCAGAAGAAAGAACTATATCAGCATGATTAATGGCATAATTTATAGTTTCTGTTAAAGCAATTTGATTATCTTTAACAATTCCTAACATTAACACTTCTGCACCCAATTCTTTGACTAAAGCGGCTAAAGCATATTGGTTAGAATCTACTATTTGTCCAGGTTTTAGGGTTTGTTCTGGTGTTACCAATTCGTCACCGCTGGAAAAAATTGCCACTCGTGGACGACGGAAAACACTGATTTTAGATAATTGCGCTGCGGCTAAAATAGCAATTTCTGCTGCATTCAGGGGAATTCCTGCTGGTAAAAGTTCTTTTCCGGCTTGGTAAAAGTCTCCTTGGTGTCTGACAAATTCTTGGGGTTGCGGTGTAGCTAAGATAAAAACTTGATTGTCCTGTAAATTAGTTTTTTCCTGCATAATTATAGTATCTGCACCTTTTGGGATGATTGCACCAGTGAAAATCCTGGCTGCTTGTCCTGGTTTAATAGTAATTTGGGGTTGATATCCTGCGGGAATCTCTTCGACAACTTCCAATATGGTAGGATTTTCAGGATTTGAATTTTGCACATCTTCATAACGTACAGCAAAACCATCCATTGCGGAATTATCCCAATGGGGAAAATCTAAAGAACTAATGACAGAAGTTGCTAAAATGCGGTGAGATGCTGTTAATAAATCCACAATTTCAATATCATGTTGTTGATTTAAAGGTTGGACAGCATTGAAAATAATAGTTTCGGCATCTTGGACTGATAACATAATGAATAAGTAGGTTAGCGTTAAAAATTGTCGTTATAGCAAGGCAAAAGGCAAGGGGGAAGAAGTTTTCAGCGATTTTACATTTCTTTACACTGAATAGAAATTTAATAGTTAATTAGTGAGCAGATACCCAACTTCTACTTTAGAATTAGATTATGTATCATATATTTATTTAACTTACCTTTGGGGGTTAAAGTCCCCTGCTTCTACAAGCAGCGGGTTTTGCGTCGGGGTAAAATCCCCGTTGCAAAACGTAATTCTAAATTCTAAATTCTAAATTCTGCATTCTTTTAAGAAGTTGGGGATATTTTATATCTCCCCATAACCACCACCTCCTGGAGTTTCAATGACAAATATATCTCCAGGATTCATTTCTACCACAGCTTTACTTCCTAATTTTTTCACAGTTCCATTATTTCTTTCTACATAATTTTTACCTATCATACCTGCTTTCCCACCACATAAACCAAAAGGGGGAATAACCCGATGATTTGCTAAAATTCCCGCTGTCATATTTTCCAAAAACCGCAACCGTCGAATTACACCATTTCCACCGTGATATTTACCTTTTCCTCCGCTATTTTCCCGAATTGCAAAACTTTCTAAAATTACCGGAAACCGCCATTCTAAAACTTCAGGATCTGTTAATCTAGAATTAGTCATGTGGGTATGAACTGCGTCTGTTCCATTGAAATCTTCACCCGCACCAGAACCACCACAGATAGTTTCATAATATTGATATTTCGTATTACCAAAAGTAAAATTATTCATCGTTCCTTGGGAAGCAGCTAACACACCCAAAGCCCCATATAAAGCATCTGTAATTGCTTGGGAAGTTTCCACATTTCCCGCAACTACCGCAGCCGGATAATGGGGATTTAACAGACAACCTTGAGGAATAATCACTTCCAACGGTTTCATACATCCTGCATTTAAAGGAATATCATCATTTACCAAAGTGCGGAAAACATATAAAACTGCTGCTTTACAAACTGCTGATGGTGCGTTAAAGTTATTATTTAATTGCGGTGAAGTCCCAGTAAAGTCTATTTTAGCATTTCTGAGTTTTTTATCAATAGTAATTTTAACTTTGATCATACTTCCATCATCCAAAGCATAACTAAAACTCCCATCTTTTAAAACTTCAATTACTCGACGAACTGATGCTTCGGCATTATCTTGGACAAAACCCATATAAGCTTGCACAGTTTCTAAGCTGTAGTGTTCTACCATTTTCAATAATTCTTTAACTCCCAGTTCATTCGCTGCAATTTGCGCTTTTAAATCGGCGATATTTTGAGGAATATTCCTCGCTGGGTAAGGTTCACTGCTGAGTAAATTAATTAATTCCTGTTCGCAGAAAACCCCAGAATTAACTAATTGAAAATTATCTAATAAAATCCCTTCTTCTGTGACACTTGTACTATAAGGTGGCATAGAACCGGGAGTTATTCCCCCAATATCTGCATGATGTCCCCGTGAAGCTACATAAAAAATAGGAAGATGAGAATTAAGAAATATCGGAGTAATAACTGTAATATCTGGAAGATGAGTTCCCCCATTGTAGGGATTATTAGCAGCGAAAACATCACCAGGTTGAATATTATTTTTATGAGTGGAAATTAAAGCCTGAATACTTTCACTCATGGAACCTAAATGTACAGGAATATGGGGGGCATTTGCGACCAATTGTCCATGGTTATCGAAAATCGCACAGGAAAAATCGAGCCTTTCTTTGATATTCACAGAAGAACTGGTATTTTGTAATGTTATTCCCATTTGTTCAGCAATTGCCCGAAACAAATTATTGAAAATTTCCAACATGACAGCATCAGGATTTTCAATTTTCTCATTTGTATTTTCCACTGACAACTGACTACTAACAACTGACAAAACCAAATTCTGAATATTAGTTAATTCTGCTTGCCAATGGGGTTCAATAATATTTGTACCCGTCGCTTCTACAATAATTGCCGGTCCAGAAATACAGTCTCCCGGTTGTAAATTCTCCCGACGATAAACTGGGGTATCCCACCATTTCCCAGCAGTAAACATCTGTACGGTTGTATCTGCAATCGGTAAATTATCATTTATCCGAGAAATTACAGATGCAAATGGGGCATCATGATGTAATACTAACTCCACCGTCACCGCTTCCACAATCAAGGGTTTTTCCTCG
Organism: Dolichospermum sp. UHCC 0352; assembly: GCF_009711925.1. Lineage (NCBI taxonomy): Bacteria > Bacillati > Cyanobacteriota > Cyanophyceae > Nostocales > Aphanizomenonaceae > Dolichospermum > Dolichospermum sp. UHCC 0352. The sequence continues at coordinate 41,525 of NZ_VIKY01000170.1, forward strand.
GCAATAAAGCCGTAACGCTGACGATGTAACTCTGCAAACTGATTCTGCATTGCTGCTAAATCGGCAAAATTCACCACCAAAGCCGCATCTGTTCCTTCATATCTTAAATACAGCTTTTTATACATTTGAATCCCTGTATTACCAGGATCTTGACGGTTTAATTCTTTTTTTCCCTCTGCTGCTAATTCTGTAAATACTACTTTTAAATTTGACAATATCCCTAATTCTAAAACCGCTTCAATAGCTTTTTCTTTTAACACCCTCACATCTGCCAAACCCATACCATAAGCAGATAAAACTCCAGAATAGGGATGAATAAATACCTGTTTCATTCCCAAAGCGTCAGCAATTAAACAAGCGTGTTGTCCACCTGCACCACCAAAACAGCATAAAGTATACTCAGATACATCATAACCACGTTGGAGGGAGATTTTTTTAATCGCATTGGCCATTTTATCAACGGCAATGGTAATAAAACCCGTTGCTACTTGTTCCGCTGTGCGATTATCACCAATTTCTTCTACCAATTCCGCAAATTTACTCTTGACAATTTCCACATTCAATAATTTGTCAGCATTTGCTCCAAATACTTGAGGGAAAAAAGCAGGTTGCAACTTACCTACCATGACATTACAGTCTGTCACCGTTAGGGGTCCGCCTTTGGAGTAGGAAGCAGGACCGGGATTTGCACCGGCTGATTCTGGTCCAACGCGATAACGAGAACCATCAAAATGTAAAATTGAACCGCCACCCGCTGCAACGGTATGAATAGCCATCATTGGAGTTCGTAACCTAACTCCAGCCACTTCTGTTTCTAAGGTACGTTCATATTCACCATTGTAATGAGCAACATCCGTAGATGTACCACCCATATCAAAACTGATAATTTTATGAAATCCTGCCATCAGACTAGTTTGGACTGCACCAACGATTCCCCCCGCCGGACCGGACAAGATACTATCTTTACCAAGAAAAGTTGCTGCGTCAGTTAAGCCTCCATGAGATTGCATAAACTGGAGAGTAACGTTTTTTCCTAACTGACTCGCTACCTGATTCACATATCTTCGTAAAATCGGCGATAAATAAGCATCAACTACCGTTGTATCACCACGACTGACCAATTTCATTAAGGGGGTAATTTCGTGAGATACGGAAACTTGAGTAAAGCCAATGTTTTTAGCGAGGTTAGCAACCTGTTTTTCATGGTTGGTGTAGCGATAACCGTGCATAAAAACAATTGCACAGGAACGAATACCGTCATTATAGGCTGTTTGCAGTTGAGGAGGAATGGCATCTAAATTTAAATTAACTAATACATCACCTTGGGCGTTGTAACGTTCTTCTACTTCAATTACTTGTTCATATAACATTTCTGGTAAAATAATCTGCCGGGCAAAAATATCGGGACGGTTTTGATAGGCGATTTTTAAAGCATCTCGAAAGCCTTTGGTGATGAGTAAAACAGTTCTATCCCCTTTTTTTTCCAGTAGGGCATTTGTAGCTACTGTTGTTCCCATTTTGACAATTGTGATTTCCTCTGAAGGAATAGTTTCATGATCTGAAATGCCTAAAAGTTCCCGAATTCCCTGTATTGCTGCATCGGTGTAACGTTCGGGATTTTCGGATAATAGTTTGTGAATTTGTAATTTACCGTCGGGGCATTTGGCGACAATATCAGTAAATGTACCACCCCTATCAATCCAAAATTCCCAAGTCATTGTAGATTAACCCTCTTACAGAATTTATAAATTAGAGAAAACGGTATTAACAATATTTTAACCAACTACATCCTGCAAAGAATCACTTTTTTCTCGGACAAGATGGCCATCTTCCATGTAAACAATTCGGTCAGCAATATCTAAAATGCGGTTATCGTGGGTAACAAGCAAAATTGTACAACTATGCTCTTTTGCTAGTTTCTGCATTAATTCTACTACATCTCGTCCCGATTGTTTATCAAGTGCGGCGGTAGGTTCATCTGCTAGAACTATTTTTGGTTGACTTACCAATGCACGCGCAATCGCAACTCGTTGTTTTTGTCCCCCTGATAAGTTATCTGGATAATAATTAAGCCGATTTCCTAATCCTACCTCTTCTAGCATTTTTTGTGATTGGATTAACATTTCTTTTCCAGACATTTTCGGATGTAATTCTAAACCCATTCTCACATTTTGAATTGCTGTTAAGCTACCATGTAAATTATGGGATTGAAAGATATAACCGTTATTTCTGCGGGCTTGGGTTAATTCTTTTGCATTGGCTTTACAGAGTTCGTTGCCTAATATCCGCAAACTGCCAAATTGAGCCGAACGCAATCCACCAGCTAAGGTTAATAATGTGGTCTTACCTGAGCCAGATGGACCTGTCATAATCACAATTTCACCTGTATTAATGGTGAGGTTGATATTAAATAAAACTTGTTTTCGCAGTTGTCCATTTCCAAAATAATGATCGAGGTTTTGGATGGAGATTACAGGTTTGGGAGAGTTAAGAGTTTGCATATTTGATTGAGGTTTTCAGGATTTTTTTGCCCGCAGAGACCCAGAGGCACAGAAGAGTAATTTTGAGAAATTTAAAACATATCGGCTGGGTCGGCTGATTGTAGTTTATTTGTGGCTATTGCACCGGAAATTGTACACATTATTATTGTCATTAGGAAAACTACTAATGCTCTGGTTAAGGTCAAGCTGCATAAAAATTAGCATATGTACATCTGATTTATTTGCCCAAGTTCGACAATGCCGTCATTGGATACTACTTCACCTGCAGGAGTATAAATGTCAAAAATTACACCATTCTGGGGTGCTTTAACATAAGTTGGATCTAAGTCGGCTTTTGCCTGTTGGGCTGCGAATATGGTAAATAAAATACATTCTATTTCGCGCAGAGGTGCAAAGAAGCAAAGCCGCAAATTTGATTAATTTGTCGGTTTTAAAGATGAGGAAATTGAAAAATTGTTAAAATAAATATGAGATGGAAATAGATGAGTAAATATAATTTATTGGGAGAGATATAAAGTTATTATTGCTTATTACTCCAGCAATTGGTATTCTTATAAAAGCAGGCTTAATCCATTTATAAGTATCAAATAAATGAATCACCAAACTACCTTTCAAGAAATTGCTTCTCAATTGCAATTATTCCAAAGTATAGAACAGAAAGAAAGATTTATATTTGTAATTGGTGCTTTAACATCGCGGTTAATTAGTTTATATAAAGCTTCCGAAATAATGGAAATGGATACAGAAATGTTTTTGAAAGTTTTAGAATTAATGGGGATAGATTTTTCATATCTTACAGTTGAAGATGTTGTTATAGAGAAAATCTGGTAAGCATGATGAAAATAGTTTTGATGGTATTTTTGAAGATTGATAATTAAATTCTCGCTATTTGAATCTGAGTTGTAAATACGATATTACGATTGGACTTGTCAAGTACCGCATCAATTCGATTATGATTAGTTTGTATGTATTCCTGGATGCTGAAAAATTAGCAGGTCAGCCGATAAAATTGGTCAGAATGCGGGTAGCAGTTAAAGCTGTGAAATTTCTAGAATGAAATACAAGGTGAATGAATTAAAATTATTGTTATGCTGAACCGAATCAAAGACTTGACAACAAATATATCACACCGCTTAGTCGAAATCCGTCGCCATCTTCATGCACATCCAGAACTTAGTGGGCAAGAATATCAAACCGCTGCTTTTGTAGCAGGTGTGTTATCTGCCAATGGCTTGCACGTAGAAGAGGGAATAGGTAAAACAGGTGTCATTGGTGAATTACAAGGAACTCAACCTAGTGATAGGATATTGGCAATTCGCACTGATATGGATGCTTTACCCATTCAAGAACGCACAAGTTTAGAATATGCTTCTCGGATTGAAGGAGTCATGCACGCTTGTGGCCATGATATTCATACTACAGTAGGTTTGGGGACGGCGATGGTACTTTCCCAAATTGCCCCTGAATTGGGTGGAAAGGTGCGGTTTTTATTTCAACCAGCCGAAGAAATTGCCCAAGGTGCAAATTGGATGGTACAAGATGGAGTGATGAATAATGTTGCGGCTATTTTAGGGTTACACGTTTTTCCTTCCATTCCTGCTGGTTCAGTTGGTATTCGCTATGGTGCATTAACAGCCGCCGCAGACAATTTAGAAATTATTATTATTGGTGAATCTGGACATGGGGCGCGTCCCCATGAAGCCATAGATGCAATTTGGATTGCAGCGCAAGTGATTACATCATTACAACAAGCTATTAGCCGCACTCAAAACCCTTTGCGTCCCGTCGTATTGAGTATTGGCCAAATTAATGGCGGAAGAGCGCCAAATGTAATTGCTGATAAAGTACAGTTATTAGGAACAGTGCGATCGCTTCACCCAGAAACCCGTGATAAACTACCACAGTGGATTGAAAACATAGTAGCTAATGTTTGTAATTCTTTCAACGCCAAATATCAAGTTAATTATCATCAAGGTGTCCCCAGTGTCCAAAATGATAATGCTCTAACACAATTATTACAATCCTCCGCAGAAGAAGCTTGGACTAATGATCGTGTCCAAATTTTACCAGAACCATCATTAGGTGCAGAAGATTTTTCTGTTTATTTAGAACACGCCCCTGGTTCAATGTTTCGCTTAGGTGTAGGCTATGAAGAGAGAATAATTAATCATCCCTTGCATCATCCCCAATTTGAAGTTGATGAATCTGCTATTATTACTGGAGTAGTCACATTAGCTTATGCAGCTTATAAATATTGGCTAAATAAGTCAGAAGTATGATTTGTGTGATTGGTTTGATTTAGATGATTAATTAGTCAAACAAATCACAAAAATCACAGAAATCACAGAAATCACAAAAATCACAGTCCAGAAATTGCTCTTTAAATAAATTCCAGAAAATTACACCGTCAATCATGCCACCAATTGAAACTATAGATTCAAACTCATCAGAACAAAGCACTAATAATTGGTATTTAGTCACTGTCCGTTCTAAAAAACGAGAAGTATTTTTGAAATATCTGAATTTAGCTATTAGCCAAAATCAATTACAAGACTTGGTAATAGAGATAAAAAGTCCCCAAGACGCAGTTTATCAAGATATTGTTTTATTAAATATCAGTAATTTCAAAAATGCCTATATACAACTTAAAAAAATCGAATGTTTCCAAAATATCGAACGAAAACCTTTAGCATTACCACAAGTAAATAGAATGTTGGGTATTGGGTAAAGTTTACGTCATTGATGATAATATCCCCAACGTCTTTATGACTTACGCACTGTACAAATTAATCATTTTATGTTTTCACAAAAATAGCCAGTTTTAGGCTGTGATTAATGATTGTATTGATCGTAAACAGACAAATATGGTAAGGGTTTAGCAATGCTAAACCCCTACTGATATTGTAAACTCTGGAAAAATTCTACCTTGTTGACGACAACGCACAGGTTTTGTCCTAGTCATAATTTCCCCTACCTCATATACTAATTCACACTAATTCCGCAGCTAAAAGCCTACTTTCAAAAGCGATATCTATTATCCTTCATCAAGCCACTGTATATAACCACACATAAGTAATCTTTCCTTTAAATTAGCAATAGCTTCGGATGTGGGTACATCAATTGACTGTACCCGATATACATCATTGAGAACAAGACTATAATCTTTACCGCTATAGTAAGCTACAACTTCAGCTAAATTTCTATCTGACATTTCCTCACTAAGTAATGATAAAAGCGGTAAGTAAAATTGTGATTCTATTCCCTTGGGGAAAGCATTTTGAATTAATTTATATGTACTTTGTAGATGTGGTGAAATAGTGATTTGCATGATTAATTACCAGTTAAAGGAAAAGGTGGATGAATATATACATGAAAATCCACACCTTGAGCAGAAGCGGCTCTGACTGCTTTTGCATCTGCTGTGGTGGTGACAATATTTAGTTGATCACCTGTACCTAATATAATAATATCAAGATTTAAAAAAAAGACTTGAAGAATATAATGAACAATCAACTGATGCTAGTATGAAAAATAATTTTGCGGAGTATTGCCGCAAAGTATGTTTACAAATAGAAATTTTGGTGAATAAATTTACAGAGAAGCGATATGGTGATGAAAAACTTCAAGATAGTCAATATAAAAAATTACGAGATTTTTTTAAAACTGCAAAAGAAAATTTTAACCAGTATCAAGATAGGGAATATAAGTTAATTAGTTATATTATGGAAATTAGAAATGTTGGCAGTCATGGAGATCATAATGGTAGATCAATCTTACAAAGAATAGAGTTGAAAGGTAAATCTATAAAAATCAAACTACAAAAAACAAAGAATACGGTTTCTCCGAAAGAAATACAAAATATATTCTCTGAATTTGTATCTTATTACGATAAATATAATCCAAAAACTAATAATCCAAAAATTACTGATAGAACTGAAGAGGGATATACAGTTATCACCTTATCTAATTTAAAAGATAAATATTTTGATTGTAATTCAATTATCCATTATATTGAAAGCAATAGAACTACATTGAGACATAAGCTAGGCAATGAGTTCAAAATACTTCCAGATAAACATCAGCATCCAAATGAACTTAAAATATTTTTTGAACAACAAGATTATGCAGAAATAAAACATACAATGAACTGGTTTATTCAAGAAATAGGTAAACACCTAAAATAAAAATATTGGGAATATTCTTCAACTCATATTTTATCCTATACAAGAACCTCTTTTTCTTCTTTAGCATCCACCATTATTAGAAGCCATCCGTGCTACCTTAATAGATAAGTTATTAGGGACTACCTTTGCTTGGTGGGATTTTCCCCATTATCTTTTAGGTTCTATTTTGGGTTGGTTGTGGATAGAAAAACTGCGAGGAATAGATAATGCAAAAAAGAGTAAAAGTTAAACCAAATTCTCAACAGCAAAAGATTGAAGAATTAGAAGATGGTAGTTTAACTGTACATTTAAAATCACCACCAGTAGATGGTAAAGCTAATGAAGAGTTAATTAAAATATTAGCCAAAAAATTTGATGTTGCTAAATCCTCTATCAGAATTAAATCTGGGACAACATCTCGACAAAAGGTAATTGAAATTGATGGAATTTAGGATAATTACCAATTACCAATCACCAATCACCCATTTGGGACAATTGCTAGGTATGATATCTTATCTGCAAACATTTACCCAGTAAAACCTGACTATGACTCAAAACTACCGCATTACCCTACTACCTGGAGATGGCATTGGTCCGGAAATTATGTCCGTAGCAGTGGACGTGCTGAAATTTGTCGGTAAAAGCTTTGATTTTTCCTTTGAATTTTCCACAGCTTTAATTGGTGGTGCTGCTATTGACGAAACCGGCGAACCACTACCCGCTGTTACCTTAGATATGTGCCGCAATAGCGATGCCGTCTTACTCGCTGCTATTGGTGGTTACAAATGGGATTCTCTCCCCTCAAATTTACGCCCAGAAGCAGGTTTATTGGGGTTGCGGGCTGGTTTACAACTATTTGCTAATTTACGTCCTGCGAAAATTCTCCCCCAGTTAATTGACGCTTCCACCTTGAAACGAGAGGTTGTAGAAGGAGTAGATATTATGGTGGTGCGGGAACTCACCGGCGGGATTTATTTTGGTAAACCCAAAGGCATTTTTACAACAGAAACCGGAGAAAAACGCGGTGTAAATACGATGGTTTACACAGAATCAGAAATTGAACGCATTGGCCGCGTAGCTTTTGAAACAGCGCGGAAACGAGGTGGTAAACTCTGTTCAGTGGATAAAGCCAATGTGTTAGAAGTATCTCAATTATGGCGGGAAAAAATTACACAACTTTCCTCAGAATATACTGATGTTGAGTTATCTCACTTGTATGTAGATAATGCCGCCATGCAATTAGTCCGCGCTCCCAAACAATTTGATACAATTGTTACAGGAAACTTATTTGGTGATATTCTCTCTGATGCTGCGGCAATGCTCACAGGTAGTATAGGAATGTTACCTTCTGCTAGTTTGGGGGCTGATGGGCCCGGTGTCTATGAACCAGTTCATGGTTCGGCCCCGGATATTGCCGGACTTGATCAAGCCAACCCCTTAGCACAGGTTTTAAGCGCCGCCATGATGTTGCGTTATGCTTTAGACCAAGCAGCAGCAGCAGACTTAATTGAAAATAGCGTGTTACAAGTTTTAGAACAAGGTTATCGCACAGGAGATATTATGTCCCCAGGAATGAAACTTGTCGGTTGTCGAGCTATGGGCGCAGCACTAATGGAAATTCTGCAATTAAAATCACGTTAAAGTGTAAATCTGGAAGTTTTACTATTTATTGTGAAAACTTTCAGATACACTAAAAGCAAATCTGTAAATCTCAATATAAAAGCCAATTGTGTACGCTTTACAACAAGAACAGGCAAACTTTACCCACTCCAAAAAGCATCCTTCTTTGATTGATCCTACTGTAATTAGAGCAGCTAGTCACATCTACTATACCTACTGTGAAGTCCATCCAGAAATAGTAGGAAAAGCTACAGGAGTAGCAATTAGTCGGGTAACTCATCGGGGTAAAGTGATTTTTACTAAGTACCCAGTGTTATTACCACAGGAATGTTTTGTGCCGTTGAATCAAATTGAGTCCTATATGTATTAGTCAACTGACAACTGACAAATAATAATATGGACATTTTAATGAATATTTCAGCCAGTATCATTGTCTTTGTTTTGGGTGCATCTCTGGGTAGTTTTATTAATGTTGTGGTTTATCGGCTACCCGCTGGCTTATCAGTGCTGTGGCCACCTTCTCGCTGTCCCAAGTGCTTAAATAGGTTGAAGGCTTATGATAATGTCCCGGTTTTCGGTTGGTTGTGGTTAAAAGGGCGGTGTCGTTATTGCCAAACTCAGATTTCTCGCCGTTATCCATTAGTGGAGGCATTAACAGGGATAATATTTTTAATAGTATTTTGGGTTTTTCAATTTTCAATTTTCACCCTGGGATATTGGGCTTTTTGTAGTTGGTTATTGGCTTTATCTCTTATAGATTTAGATACAATGACCTTACCTAACCCCTTAACTAAATCGGGTTTAATTTTAGGAATAGTCTTTCAAATGGCTGTGGGTTGGTTATCAGAACCGACTGCGGTGGGATTATCAAAACGCTTAATAACCGGAATAGCCGGTGCAGTTCTGGGTTTATGGCTGTTTGATGCGATCGCCCTTTTAGGTTCTATGGCTTTTGGCAAAACGGTCATGGGTGCAGGTGACGCTAAATTAGCTGCTATGATGGGAGCATGGTTAGGATGGCGTTATTTACTACTAGCGGTTTTTATCTCCTGCATTTTGGGAGTATTCGTCGGTGGTGGTGCAATTATCCTCTCTCGTCACCAAATGGGACAAAAAATGCCTTTTGGACCCTTCCTAGCGTTAGGTGCGGTAATCACTGTTTTTTGCGGTGAAGCTATTTTGTCCCCATATATGAGATTATTTTTGCCTGGATCTTAATATCATTTTTTAAATCTTTTTTTTGTTTCATGCTTATGGTTTTATCCACTTAAACCTGTATCGCACCTGACTGTAGCTGTGATTACCCCATTGAGATTTAAATATGTCTAAACTATGATTTTTATGATTTTTGTGATTCTTATGATTAACTAATCATCCAAATCAAAATAATCACACAAATCATAGTTATGACATTGCTTATGGTTTTATCCACTTAAACCTGT